>NZ_JBWLUZ010000047.1:0-24351 GCF_057784325.1 Mesorhizobium sp. CNPSo 4689 | reverse complement strand
CGCCAGTCGCTCCAAGCGCGCAATCAGCGGCTTGTCGACATCCAGGGAGAAAATTGACCCGGTGTGGGTAGCAAGTGCGGCTCGTGGTCTGTCGGTCGGAAGGGCCAAGTCAGGTTCGTGGTCAACAAACTGGCTGCGCCAGTAGGCCAACATGCGTTCTCCGTCGTTGCCGGCAAGAAGGTGCTCCTGCCAGGCTACAAAGTCATCATAAGGAGCCGCCGTAGTTAGCTTCGGCATCTCCGTGTTGCCGCAGCACGCCTGATACAGCCTGCCGAACTCGTGCAGGAATGTGCGAATACTGCTGGCGTCGGAAATGATGTGATGAAAGTTGAGGAGGAGAGTTTCTTCCGTAGTCCTGCGGACGAACAGGTGCGCGCGAAATGCCGGCCCATGTTCCGCTTGTCCGATGAATCCGCTGAACGACACGCTCGCCTTCGTGGTGAAAGGTCGTTCGCAGCATGTCATGCCGGTCTATCAACGACCGGAGGACGCGCCTCAAGGCATCAATGTCGAACGGTGCCTTTATGCGCAGCTCGACTGGCAGATCGTATTCGCTCCCGGTTGGCCTCTTTTGATGATGTAACCAGAGGCCCATTTGACCATACGACAGCGGGCGCGTGACATAATCCATAGCTTCCTCTTCTGCTTGGCAGAGGAATGCTATGCGCCTTTTCACCCCGGGAGTTTTAATTATTGTATAATTGCTGTGACATGCTGATAAAGAGTTGTCGGTCAAGATGAATGAACTTATGAATTTTTTGAGAGCAATACTCCGATAAGGTTCAAGGCGCCCAGATGTGATTTCACAATCGTTGAGGGTGTTTCACATATCTTCACAGATTTCAGTCCATCGGCATTGTACAAATTATCCCGATTCAGCAGCGACACGAGCTATGCAAGGCAACTTGTGGCTGTAAACAGACTTGATCTTGCGATAGTCAGGCAAGGCGTGTGGAGCGAGCCAATGTGTGAGAGTCCGTTTTGAAAATCAGGGATGGGCGTTTCTGCGGATAAGATTGCCGCCCATAGCGACGAAGATCATGGCGTGAGAGACATCGATGCGCTTCTCGTAGTCGCGCACGAGCCTCCGCCACCGCGTCATCCAGCCGAAGGCTCGCTCGATGACCCAGCGGCGGGGCAAGACTTCGAAGCCCTTCTGGTCGTCTGATCGGCGGATGATCTCGACCACAAGTCGAGGTAGGCGGCCTTGTCGATGAGTTTGAGCCGATCGTAGGCGCCGTCGGCGAACAGGTGTTTCACCCAGGGCCAGCGCTTGCGGATGCCATCCAGGATCGCCTGAGCCCCGGCACTGTCGGAGATGTCGGCGGGGGTGAGGTTGACCATCAACAGCCGCCCATCCGTATCGACGGCGATGTGGCGCTTGCGGCCGACAATCTTCTTGCCGGCGTCGTACCCTCTTGTTCCAGCTTGCGGTGCCTTGACAGACTGGCTGCGCGCGGCTGTAGATAAATTCGGTCGTGTCCTGCAGGATAAGGATCGGACCTTCGCTCGCCGCAACGCGCGCCGCGGTCGCGGCGAAATGGCCGGCGAGAACGCTGTGTTCGGTCACACGCGGGTTGTCAAAGAAGCGGTAGGCCGCCTTCGCCGCAGCCCAGTCGCCACAGGCCGCCGGGATCGGTTTGCCCGGCGCTGCTGACAGCTGATCCAGCAACCGCTGCAGCCGACGGACCAGGCGCTTGTCGGGAAGGGCCGACGCGCAAAGCTCTTCCTGCCACGCGGCTTCGCTGCTGCTGGTCTTGTCTCGCATCCGTGACGCCTCCGTGACCTGGTGCGACTATAAACGCGGTAAACTTCGGAATTATCATGTTGTAAGAGCGAATTCGAGAGACTAATTAGGCATGATAGATCTATTCGACCAGCAAGAAGAGCGCCAACTTTCTATCAAATAACGTGACGTGAAATCGGTTAAGCAATATATTATCGGGAGTTTTTCCAGATGCGATTGGCTTTGGGCGGGATGTTGGCGAAGGTCCCCCGTTCACTGATCTGGCGGCGGATGGCGTAGCCCTTGTCGGCATTGACGATACCGGTTTCTGGCATCTGTCCGAGAAGCACCTCGCCCGCCTTGCATAAAGGCGGCTGGCCGCCACAGGCCGTCGGTCAAGGCGTGGATATTGGTGGTGCGCCCGCCGCGTGATCGGCCGATGGCCTGATTGTGCTCCCGCCTTCAACCCGGCCGCGCAACGATGCGCCCGCACGGCCAGGAATCGATGAGAAGTTGGGCCGGCGGTCCATCCGCACCGGCAAGTGCATGGAAGATATCGCTCCATACGCCCTTGGCCGCCCAGCGCTGGAAGCGGTTGTAGAGTGTCTTTCTCGGGCCATACGCTGCTGGCGCATCGACCCAACGACCGCCGCTCTTGATGATATGGATGATGCCGCTGATGACGCGGCGGTCGTCCACCCGCGGCTTGCCGCGCGTGTCGGTGGGCAGGTGCGGCTTCAGCTTCGCAAATTGCGCGTCCGTCAGCCAGAAATAGTCGCGATTCACCGATGACCTCCAGCTGGAGTCACGACAGCCGCATCATGGAAGCCCTTTATGCGTCCGGGCCCTAGTCTTAGCCCAGGGAATTTTCGATGCCCACAATTAGGGGAATATTCTTCGACCGATGTCAGAGCTGAACCCATACCTCATCGGATGGCGCGGCTTCTTCGGCTTCTGCCAAACCCCGCGGGGGCTACGAACTTGGAAGCGTGGACCCGCCGAAGATTACGCATGTATCTTTGGCGGCAATGGGGGGGAACGGGCACAACCGCTACAAGGAGTTGCGGCGTCGTGGCGTGCCAAAGCTCCGGGCCGCGGTTGCTGCCGGTCACCGACGGGATTGTGGCGCATGTCAGGACACCCGGCGGTCCAACAGGGGCCTTGCGCAACCACCCCTTCGAGTCGCTCGGTCTCCCCCGTCTCTATATCTCTGTCTATGCTTAATCCGGTCGAACCGCCGTGGAACGTGATCAGTATGCCCGGGGGTGTGGGAGGGGCGGCACCGTGAGGTGTTCCCCCCTCTCCCGATCAATCGCAGAACCGAACCACAGGAAACAGCCCACCGATAGATCCTTGCAATTTTTAAGCCGGCGGCCCTTACCGTGCCAGATCAACGACTTGCGATAGCTTATTGGCGACCAGAGCGGGGCCCAGCGAGGCAGCAACCCTGTCCCACCTACCGAATTCGGTAGCTTGTGATAATTCCATCTCTGCATAGTTATGGACGCAGCCGGGAGCCCACGTGATCTCTTCGGAGAAAGGGCCGGTTGGCAGGGTGAAGCCGCTCTGACCGTCCATTACTACTAGGTCCTCGAGTCACTTCATATCGGAGCTGCCACATAAGCTTGCATCAATCTACTATTAAGAGCAGCATCGTTACGTCATGCGAACAGGTTTAAGAAAATGGCATCGAAAATCTCATCGGCTTTCGGAATACTGAATCTGGAATTGGGGCTGCGGCCCGGCGACACGCCGCCAGCGCCGCCGGCCGGCGCATTACGGAATCCGGCAACACTCGGCGTTCCGGTCCTCTTGGAAACCGTGGCGGGAGCTTGGGTGGAAAGTCTCTTTCGCGGCAATCCGGCGCTCGAACCGGCGTGTATCACAGCGGCCCGGCGCCTGGTGGCGCGAGGCGCCTTCGCAATAACTTCGAACTGCGGCTTCTTTATCCGGCATCAGGCGGCGGTGGCTGCGGCGGTAAATGTCCCCGTGGCAATGTCAAGCCTGCTCCTGGTGCCGATGTTGCTCCGGCAGCTGCCGCCAGCCGCCAAGCTCGCTGTCGTCACCGCCGACTCGACGCATTGCGGCGAAGATCTGCTTGGGGTCGACGATCCGGCCGAGCGGGCAAGGATCGTGATAGGCGGCATCGAAGGCGGCAAGTTGTGGCGGAACGAGATGCAGCGCCCGCCAAAACCGACCGACGTCGTCGATATAGAGACAGATGTCGCGGCTTGCGTCGCGCGACTCCGGGCAGCGCATCCGGAAATCGCGGCGATCCTGTTCGAATGCACGGCATTTCCACGGGTCGCGCCGGCGATCCGTCGTCTCACGAAACTGCCAGTTTACGACATTACGGGCCTGTGCCGGATGATGATCGAGTCATCATCTGAGGGACGTTGTTGAATGTCACCGGCCGTTGGACAGGTTAAGCAGACACCGACGCGCATTCTGCCGCCTCAAGCGTAGGCCTTCCAAGATTGCTAGATGGAGTTGAACTGATGACAATCAGCCGAGGGCCGCAGGCATTTCCAAGAAGCGAATATCTGCGCCGGCTTGCCGCGGTGAAGTCGGACATGGCACGGCGCGACATCGATGCGCTTATCGTGACCGATCAAAGTAATCTTACGTATCTCACGGGGTACACTGCAGCCTCGGGCTACGTCCCGCAGGGGCTTGTCGTTTCGGCGCACGAAGAGGAACCGACATTCATCCTCCGTCGCTGCGATGCGCCGGCAGCCATTCATCAGTGTTTTATGGAACGCGACAAGATCGTCGCCTACCCCGAAGCTCTCATTGGGAATGCTGAAAAGGATGGCTACGACGTTGTAGTCGATTACTTGGAAGGCATTGGCCTCGCGAACTGCGGCATAGGGATCGAACTGAGCAGCCTTTCGGGAGTGGCGGCGCAAAAGGTCAGCAGACGCCTACCCAATGCCAGGATTGTGGATTTCACCAAGGTGGTCACCTGGATCCGGCTCATCAAATCTGATCTCGAGATAGCCGTCATGCGGGAAGCGGCTGCAATCTCGGACACGGCAATCCAGCGCGCCGCCGAGGTGATCCGCCCCGGCGTGCGTGAAGCCGACGCGGTCGCAGAAATCGCAGGAGCCTTGGTTCGCGGGGCAAACGGCAAGCCGGGAACGAAGCTTTGTGAAATAACCTTATGTTCATCACCGCGCACCGGAACCTGCCACATCGGTTGGAGTGAAGACAGCTTTCGAGTTGGATCGCAGGTCAACCTTGAACTTGGCGGTTCGCGTCATGGCTATTTTGCCGGGCTCATGCGCACGTACTCGATCGGCGCACCCTCTGTGCGACTGCGTCGTGTCCATGAGATCCAGATGGACGGCCTCGAGGCCGCTCTCGAAACGGTTCGCCCGGGAGCGACCTGCAGTGATGTGGCCAACGCATTCTATCGCACAATCGAAAAGGATGGCCTCAAGAAGGAGTCACGCTGCGGTTACGCCCACGGTATCGGCTGGATCGAGTCGACGGCGAGCCTCAAGGATGGCGACATGACAGAACTGAAGCCGAACATGACGTTCCACCTGATGCTGGGCAACTGGATCGAGGAGGATTTCGGGTACGTTATCAGCGAGACGTTCCGTGTCACCGACTCCGGTGTAGAAGTGTTGACCACCGCGCCCCGAAAGATCTTTGAGATTTAGCGCCTGTCGAGAGCTCTTGGCACAAAGTCGTCTGGGATTCCGCGGGGCGGCCATGCCGGCGACGCTGAGGATCTGCAATTGATAGGGTTAGGTCAGTCAGCATTCTTTCTTCCTTTCCTTCATTGGTAAGAGTCCTCTCTGATTGGGGTCGTTGAGGTCAGGCCACTCCTGCACTTTTTTCTGGACCGTCCCGCAGGTCACTCGCTTCTCTTCGCGGTCGGCGCTCTGGCCGCCGCATGATGGGGTCAGGAGAGCGAGGCGTCTCAATCTGTTCACGACCTTGCGGCCGGCAGGTTCGGGGCTCTTAACGGGATCGCGGGGGGACTGTCAGGAATTCTGTGCGTGAGGCCGGTTTCGTCATTGGCCGACGAAGCGTGTCTTGGCCTCGAACCACTCGCGCGGCGGTCGTTTCCATTCCTCGGCCGCGTGATTGAGCACCAGTGCGAACGGCGCGGCGAAGCTTGGAGTTCAGCGCCTCGATCGCATTCGTAACCGGTATGATCATGACGGTGCCATCCGATCCCCCGCTGGAGATGAGCGATTTTCGGCGTATGGTGCGACCATCCGGGACAGGGGCACCGGGAGCACGCCAAGTGCGGGCAGGCCGATGTATTCGATGAGTTGCGAGCTCGCGTTAGTAGCTGGCCGCCCCTGCGACCTGCCCGGTTGCGCCGAGAGCGCGGATCCGTAGGTGTCGCGTCGCCCGCCGGCTCCCGACTGTTTGAGGAGGGAGCCCGATGAGACGTGTGATTGGAATGGACATCCACCGCACCTTTGCGGAGGTGGTAGTTTGGGAAGACGGCCGGCTGCGCCATCACGGACGGGTCGACATGACCCGCTCTGGACTGGAAGGGTTCGGCCGCAGTTTGCGACGGACGGATGAGGTTGTCGTCGAGGCTACGGCAACGCCATGGCGGTGGTGCGGGTTCTGTCGCCCTATGTCGGCCGGGTGATTGTAGACCACGCTCTGCAATTCGGTAGTGCCCGGGACTGTCAGGAATCTTGTGCGTGAGGCCGGTTGTCGTCATTGGCTGACGAACCTTTCGCCGAAGACGACGGCGAATTGTGTTCTGGCCTCGAACCACTCGCGCGGGGCGCGTTTCCATTCCTCGGCGGTATGGTTGAGAACCAGATATAGCAGCTTCATCGCCGCGTCGTCATTGGGAAAGTGACCGCGCGTTCGCACGGCCCGCCGCAGCTTTGAGTTCAGCGCCTCGATGGCGTTTGTCGTGTAGATGATGCGGCGCACGCTCTCGGGGAATGCGAAGAACGGCACGACATGGAGCCAGTTGCGGCGCCAGCTCTGAGCGATCGCGTGATAACGTTGGCCCCAGTAGCCAGCGTCGAAGGCATCGAGCGCGGCCAGGCCGGCTTCGGCGTCCTTGGCCCGGTATATCGCCCGCAGCGCCGGCACGACAGGCTTGCGGTCCTTCCAAGACACGAACTCCAATGAATGGCGGATCAGGTGCACAATGCAAGTCTGCACGACCGTTCGCGGGAATACGGCGTTGATCGCTTCTGGAAAGCCCTTCAGGCCGTCGACGACGGCGATCAGGATGTCGGCGACACCTCGGTTCTTCAGCTCATTCATGACCCGCAGCCAGAATTTGGCGCCTTCGGTCTGCTCGATTCAGATCCCCAATATCTCCTTGCCGCCGTCGGGCAGGATGCCGAGCGCAATGTAGATCGCCTTGTTGCGGACGAAGCCCTCGTCGCGAATTTTGACCCGGATGGCGTCGAAGAAGACCAAGGGAAAGCAGGCGTCCAACGGCCTGTTCTGCCATTCGGAGACCTCCTCAAGCACGGCGTCAGTGACGGCCGAGATCAGATCCGGCGAAACGTCGATGCCATAGAGTTCCTCCAGGTGGCCACGGATCTCGCGCACGCTCATGCCGCGCGCATACATGGATACGATCTTGGCGTCGAAAATCGGGAAAGCGGCGCTGATACTTTGCGATCAACTTCGGGTCGAAGGAGCCGGCACGGTCACGCGGGATCGAAAGTTCGAGCTTCGATGTGCCCGTCAGAACCGTCTTCTTCGAATGTCCGTTGCGCCGGTTCGCCAATCCTGTGGCTTGCTCCTCGTCAAGATGATCGTCCAACTCGGCGTTCAGTATCCGCTCCGAAAGCGCCTTCTTCAGATCGTCGAGCAAACCGTCCTTGGCAAACAGCTCCTGTGGGTCGCGCCCGGCAAGCAACCGATCCAGTACTTCCTTCTCAATGGCCATGCGATGATTCTCCTTTCCATCATCATGGCCTCACGCACAAAATTCCTGACAGTCCCGTAGTGCCCTGATTTATAAGCGAAAATTTACGATTGGCTCCCGCATGGTACCGGGCATTGGGGTATGTTGATCGTGCCCAATCGTGAACATCACACTCGATCACTCGCCTCCTTTGTAAGTCATCTGGATGCACGGCATTGCACTCTATTCTTCTCATCCCATGCATCAAGCTCAGCGACGGGGTACAGGACAGCCTTGCCAACTTTCACGAAGGACGGACCGAGACGCATCGCGCGCCAATTTCGAAGTGTTCCTACCGAAATACCACCGCGGTAACGCTCAACGACCTCTTCCGGCGTCAGAAATTTGTTATTAGTCATTATCGCCTCCTCCGACCGGGACGGATTCGAGCATGTCACCAAATGCATTTGATCGTCGAGCGCGGAATGCTTGAAGTCTGAATGATACCTTGAACCACGGTTTGGATGCAGAGACCTGTACTTCACGCTTCCGCATGGACGTACATGCGACGTAATTGGACTTCGCGAAAGTGGAGTATCCGAGACATCGGGAAAGCGGATACGTTCGGCGCCGTATAGGCGGGTCCCAACGAACACGCTGGGGCCAGATCTACCTCTATCGGAATAACAGAAAGAGTGCGCTCATAACTACCCGAAAATTCACAGAAAGCCAAAAGCCCGTAGATTGATACCGCTTTCGGTCTCCATGCCATGCTGCATCGAGATTTATCATCTTCGGGAGGAACAGAAATGAAGACCGAGTGCTTGGACCAGCAGTACCGCATTCGGCGCGCAAGGGAGGAGGAAGCGGCGATGCTCATTGCGCTGGCGCTTCGCGCAAAGGCCTCGAACGGCTACGACGAGGCCTTCTTGCGTGCGCACGAAGCCATTTACAATATCAACTACACGGCGCAGACGATCGCGGAAGGCGAGACCTGGGTCGCCGAGACCGCTGACGGCCGGCTGTACGGCTTCTTCGACTTGAGACGATCGGACGACGGTGCGGAAGTCTGGGCCATGTTCGTCGAGCCGGGGCTCAAGCGCTCTGGCGTCGGGCGGGCGCTCTGGCGGAAGATCGAGACCTGTGCGCGGAGCATGGGCGCCGAACGGATCAGCCTCACGGCCGACCCGTTCGCGGTGCCCTTCTACTCGGCCATGGGCATGGAGGTCGTTGGGACCCAGCCGGTTAGCGCGATCCCGAGCCTCTTGCTGCCGCGCTTGACGAAGAGCCTGGCGATAAGCCGTTGAGGGGTGTCCGCGTCGAAGCCATTGCCGGCGCCGATCTGAGGCTCGATCCGTTCGGGTTGCCGTTCGGAGCGGAGCGCCGCACGGACAATGAGGCGGACGGTTGGCGCCGCAGAGTAGGGTTCAGGCCAGGCAAGCGCAGGGCTGAGTGCGGATGGGTATCGCGAGCAGTGGCAGATGCGCGACCACTAGGGGGAGGCGAATGTGCACGCTCGAATAACAAAATTGTTATCCTCATAATTCGGTGAGAAAGCCAGCAATTTTCGAAACTATAGACTGGATACGTCGTGAGCTTCACTTGGTGTACGCGCGCCCGGATGGCGTCGCAATCTCACCCTTTGTGTCAAGATCATCGAAACCCTGGGAGGACGAACGAAAATGAAGACTAAGCTCATTATTGACCTATGTAGACTCGCGCCATCCTTGCTGACGTTGACTGCGTTTTCTGCAATGGCGCAGGATCGCCAAGTCGTCATATCCACAGCGGGTGGCTCCTATGAAAAAACTATTCGCGAATATTGGCTAGATCCTTTCGAAAAAGCCACTGGCATCGCGGTAGTCGTGGTTCCGACGGGCGACGACGCTCGCGCCCAGGTGGAGGCCATGGTCAAATCCAGCAACGTGACGTGGGACATCTTCACCGAAGGTGTCATAGAAGCCGAGGCACCGGACCACTTGGCGAGAAGGGCAGACGACCTTTCAGACTTCTGCATTCAATTCAAGGATCGCCCAGACCTGCTGCCTGGCTCGTGCAAGGCATCAAGTGTTTTGTTCAACCGACAAGCGACATTGATTGCCTACAACAAGGAGCACTTCCCCAGCGGCGGGCCGACCACCTGGAAGGAGTTATGGGACACCAAGCATTTTCCCGGAGCTCGCTCCATGCTGTCGAGTGCCTCGGCTTACTTCCAGCTGACGGCGGCTCTTTTGGCGGATGGGGTGCCTAGAGACAAGCTCTATCCGATGGACGTGGACCGCGCCTTCAAGAAGCTCGACGAGTTGCGCCCCGATGTTGGACTGTGGTGGACGGCCGGCGACCAGTCGGTTCAAGGTTTCCGCAATGGTCAATATGATGCTGGACTCATGTACATGACCCGCGTCACCGCGCTGAACAAGGAAGGGCAACCCATCGGTTGGTCTTATAAGGGTGCGATACTGGAGGGCGATCGCTTTGCCGTTGTGAAGGGCGCGCCCCACAAGGCGGAAGCGCTTGAACTGCTGAGATTCTACCTGGATTCGCCCGAAATCCAGGGGAAGATTTGTGAGGCGCTGTCCTGCGTGCCGCCAAGCAAGGATGCGCTCAAGTACATGAGCGAGGAGGCGCGCGCCAACATGCCGTCGGACGAGGAGATCAGTACCGAAATGGTGGATCCGGACCCCGAGTGGGTTAACGCCAACCGGAAAATGCTGATGGACCGCTGGAACGCCTGGATTCAGAAATAGGCGTTCCTTCCATGAAGCGGGGCTGCCGGACAACCGGCAGCCCCCAGCCCTTACACATTCTCGTTACGGTCCGGCCGCTTCTGTGCCCCATCGGGCAATGATTTCAACGATGAGGCCCTGCCTAGGGCATCAGGTATTGGGTGAACTTAATCGAGACAACGCTGGCTGCATGAAGCCGGACCGGCGAAATCGATGTTCGAGTAAGTAAGTGACACATCTTCCCGATTTCGGCCGAGGAACCTAGCAACGCGTGAAAGCGCGAGCCCCATCACGACAGGTCGATCATGATAGCGAAACTCAACGACGTTGATCTACTGGTTTGGCTGTCCGAGGTACTCGCCCGCATGCAGTTCTTCGTGAGACTATTGAGGACCAGATCGACAAAAGCAGATCCCAAGCCAGGGTCACTTCACTCATGGAGAAACCCGCCTTTCCAGGACTGCGTTAAGATGGGGGCTATTACTTAGAGTCCGTTTGGGAATTGGTTCAATGGCTGTTTCAGCGCATCAAAAGATTGCCCACGGCGACGTGGATCATGGCTTCGGAGACGTCGGTGCGTCGTTTGTAGTCGCGCACGAGGCGGCGCCAGCCTATGAGACAGCCGAACGTTCTTTCGACCATCCAACGCCTAAGCAGCACCTTGAAGCGGGCCTCGGTATCGATACGGCGTACCACCTCGATGACGAAATCGAGGAAAACGGCCTTGTCCAGCAATTGCCTACGATCGTAGGCGCCGTCGTGCTTGATTCTTGGCCAACGCTTGCGTGGTTCGTGCGAAACGGCATCAGCTGTGCAAAGCGCTGGAAACACAAGTAGACCGTCTGTTGGGGAGGAAGGTCCTTCGGAAGAATCCGTCAGCTGCCGCCCGTGCCCCTCATGCAGCGGATCGCGTTGGGCCTCGCCCAGGGCAACGCTCAGCCTGCGGCCCGCTCGGCCGGCTTCGGCATCGGCGGTCCGATCCGCTCCTATCCCTCATCTGTGAGATCGGTCGGATGACGGATGACGCTTCGCCTCCGCTCGATCAGGGCCACAGGCTTCGCGTCGTTTGTGTCCACATACACAGCCCATAGTCACTATTTGACCGCGCAGGGGATCAAGCCGAGTCTCTACGCGGCAGGGGGAAGCCACACATGACAAAGTCCTTTGATTTTGGGAATGAGCCGAATCAGGGCGAGTTTTCAAGCTTGGTTGCAAAAGAGGTCCAGCGCGTTCTGGTCCAATACGATGAGGTTATAAAGGAACGCAGTTCAATCTCATCGCGCAAGGGGAGTGGCAAGGTCGCTGCTGCCGATTTGCTTTCTGCAACAGACCAACAGGCTGTTCATGACGATTTGAGCGCCCTGGCCTCCGAATTTATTCGCAGGCTGGCAGTCGAGGCAGCAAGGCGTTTCGATGCCAGCGCCCCTGAGGCAGTTTTTCTCGTAGCGCGAACCGAGGACCCGCATGGGTGCGCCGTCTTGGAAGTGCGAGATCAGCAAGGCGAATGCATGCGCATTGAAGAATGGGCGGGTCAGGTCGCAGGGCCAACATATCTGGAACGACGCTTCGGCATACCCCGATCGACACTGCATCGGTGGCAACGGCACAACGACGTAGTCGCGTTGCGAAAAGGCGCCCGCAAGCATGTCTTCCCCTTGGCTCAATTCATCGACGGCAGGCCCGCGCCGGGGATACAACAGGTGCTCTCCCTGATCGTCAATCCCAGACCGGCGTGGCTTTGGCTGACCCGCCCCTCAGCCCGGCTTGACGGCCGCATTCCCATTGAAATGCTCAAACAAGATCTGGCTACAGAAGTCATCTTGGCCGCACGGGATTTTTCCTTGACATGAAGCCCGACTGACGAAGCTCACTGCAAAACAGTGCACCGGCAATCGGTTAGACCCGGTGTGAACTCGCGAAAGCCATATAGAGCGACGCGCGCGTTGCCCTATGTCGAGAGCTCGTATTTCATTTGTGTCAGTTGTACCGATTGTTTTAGTTGTATCGTTCGTATTACTCGTGCCATATATATTCCAATGTCGTGACATAATGGCAACGGTTATTCCTAATAGCATTGCGATGCTTGCTGTATATCTTGAATTATTCAAGGTGACAGATAGCGTCAAACTGCGAAGAAGCAGCGCAATGCGCATCTTTTTCGATCGTGGGGAATGGGGAGGGGATGCTGTCTTTCAGCAATGACACCCTGGCCCTTTTTTTAATCCTTTGAGTGGAGATCAAAATGAACATCAAGAGCCTTCTTCTCGGCTCCGCTGCGGCCCTGATCGCAGTTTCTGGTGCCCGCGCCGCCGACGCCGTCGTCGTCGCCGAGCCGGAGCCCGCTGAATACGTCAAGATCTGCGACGTCTACGGCGCCGGCTATTTCTACATCCCTGGCACCGAAACCTGCCTGCGCATCGGTGGCTATGTCCGCTGGGACGCTTCGGCCGGGGAGGCAGGTTCGTTCAACGGCCGTCGTGCTGTCGACCATGAGGACGGCAGCATCAACGATACCTGGCACAAGAAGGCCCGCCTCTCGCTGAGGACCTGGACTGGTCAGGAAACAGAGCTCGGCACCTTGAAGACCTACACTGACACCCGCTTCAACTATTCCGACGGCAGTAACAGCAGTTCGCTGAACTTTGCCTGGATTCAACTCGGTGGGCTGCGTGTCGGTAAAGACGAATCGGCCTTCGATACGTTCATCGGCTACGCGGGCAACGTCATCAACGATACGCTGGTTCCTTATGGAGATTTCGACACTAACGTCGTGCAGTACTATTTTGACGCCGGCAACGGCTTTTCGGCAGTGGTCTCGCTCGAAGAAGGCTCTGGCACGGTCGGCACGATCGACAGCTACGTTCCGCATGTCGTCGGTGGCGTGAAGTACACGCAGGGCTGGGGCGCCATCACCGGGGTCGTTGCTTATGACAGCAACTACGAAGAGGTGGCCGGCAAGGTTCGCCTGGACGTGACTGCGACCGAGGCGCTGGCGCTGTTCATCATGGCCGGCTACGGCACCGACGACAATCTCAACGACCCGACCTATGCGATCCCTGCAGGCGACCGCGGCTTCTACAAGCAGTGGGGCGGCAACTGGGCAGTCTGGGGTGGTGCCACCTACACCTTGAACGAGAAGACTGCATTCAACCTCCAGGTGTCGTATGATGAAGCCAAAGAGTTTGGCCTTGCGGCGAACGTCGCCTACAAGATCGTCCCGGGTCTCACGATCACGGCCGAAGTTGACTGGGCTCATAACGACCACGACAGCAACGGTTACAATTGGACCGGCATCCCCGCTGGCAAGAGCAATGCTGTCGGCGGTATCCTCCGCTTCCAGCGCTCGTTCTGACGGATCGAAGCATTGAACCATAGCGCCCGTCGCATACGATCGCGTGCGCTAGACCCGCCCGTCGAGCCAGGGTTGGCTCAGCGGGATGCCCAAAAGGGCTCATCGGCGGCTCCTTTCGAAGTGCTTAGGTCCGCACCTCCGGGATCGAAGCCTGCCGCCGATGCGAAGGGCGCCCTTGACCAAGGCGCCCTTCATTCTAGAGCGTCGAGCATTCTGACTGAATCGAAGGGATTGCCGTCGTGTAGCAACGACCTGCCGTCAGAAAATCTGGTTTTGAATATCACGTCGGTGGATGTTGTTGTCTACAGAGCGGTACAGCGGGTTGGGACTTCCACTGTCATTCCTCGTTCTTGATTGCTGAAACGGAAGACGAAGGTGGTTGCCGGAGAACCGAATGACGTGCGATTGAAAAATGCTGACAGCCAATGGATTGTCCAGGTCGTCGAAAATGGCAAAATAACTCGTCATTTATTCGACGCTCAAGCCGTTGCCGAGAGCTACGCCGAAGGCCAGCGAATTAGGCTCGGGCTGCCTGGAAGGCCACCGATCAGTTGACAAGCATTGAACCTGGATCAGGAGGAGAAGCCGGTGGATGAGCGCCCTAAGAGGCTCCGCGAAACACCAGACTTCATCATCAACGATGTTCTCGACCTCGCCGAGTACTCCGACCGCGGTATTGTCACTACCCTAGTTGATACGCACGGAGTTCGCCTTCGTCTCCACCTCACAGTCGTGACCTCAGAATTGCTTTGCGAGCGAATTGCCAACGCGCTCGAGCGCCGGTACGGCGAATAGCGACCTGGTCTAACAGGCCTCTCTGCTTTGAAATTCAAGGATGAGCGTTTCGGCGGATGAGGATTGCACCCATTGCGACGAGGATCATTGCGTGAGAGACGTCGATGCGTAGTCGCGCACGAGGGCGCCATCGGGTCATCCAGCCGAAGGTCCGCTCAACGACCCAGCGTCAAGACTTCGAAGCCCTTCTGGTCGGATCGACTATGTTTCGGCGTGCAATTTTGGGTCAGACTCAATCTCGCTGCATGTGAAGGCTGAAGTCGCGATCTTTCCGAGGGGGAATCAGCGCGATGGAACGGAGATCTGGGTCGACGAAACTGGCGCCGGCGGGCTTCGTCGTCGAGCATGCGGAGATCGACACGGATTGCGTATTTCTTGACGTGCGCGCTACGGCGCTTTCGGCAACGTGCCCGTGCTGCGGGACCAGTTCACTCCGGACCCAGAGCCGATATCGATATCTGCGGCAAGCCGCCGATTTGCCGATCGCCGGTCGGCGGGTTTTCCTGCGGGTGACGGTTCGCCGTTTCTGGTGCGACGCCGTTCTTTGCCGCCGCCGCATTTTTGCCGAGCGGTTTGGCGCCGATATTCTGGCTCCGTTATCGCGAAGGACCGGACGTCTTGAGACGATCGTTCATCACTTGGGGCTCGCGCTTGGCGGCAGACCGGGTGCGGCCTTTGCCGATCGCCTCATGATGCCGGTGAGCAACGATACCTTGTTGCGTGTGTGCGCCGCAGGACTGAACAGCCGCGTGATGAGCTCGCCATCATCGGCATTGACGACTTTGCATTCCGGCGCGGTCAGCGATACGGGACGATTGTCTGCGATCTCGAACGCCGCAGGCCAGTGACATTGCTGCCTGATCGCGAGCAGGCGACATCGCAGGCATGGCTCATGGGCCATCCGTCCATCACGACCGTCGCGCGTGACCGAGGTGGTGGATATGGCGAAGCGATCGCCAAGGCGTTGCCGCATGCCGATCAGGTGGCCGACCCCTGGCACCTGAGGGAAAACGCCAGCCGAGCCTTTCTCGACGCGGTTAGCAAATCCATGCGGCAGATCCGAAAGGTCGTCGGCAGCACCATCATAGATCTGGGGCTTCTCACCTATGCCGAACGGCTACAGTATGAGGGATATCAGCCCCGGCACGAAACCAATGAGGCCATTCTGGAATTGTCGAAGCAGGGCATTCCGATCAAGCAGATCGTCAAGCGTACCGGGCATAGCCGCAAGCTCGTCCGTAGCGTCCTGCGCGGCCAGCGCTCCGATATGTTCCGCGTCCGACAAAGCTCGCTCAAGGAATGGCTCCCCTGGCTGGATAGCCGTTGGGGGCAAGGCGCGCGCAATTGCATCGGCGCTCTGGCGCGAAATGCGCGAGAAGGGCTTCCGCGGCCAGATCGGCGTCGTCTCTGAATGGGCGCGGCGCCGACGGCTGGCCGAAAAGGCCGATCAAAGCGCGCTTGCCCGCACGCCCTCGGCGCGAACCATCGCCAGGCTCATGACGCTGGCGTGTCCAAATCCGACGCCCTGCTGGTCGCGGCAATCGAGAGCAATGTGCCTGACCTGACCATCACGCGAACATTGATCGACGACTTTCAGACGATGATCCGATCGAAGGCGGCCGTAAAACTGGATAGTTGGCTTAAGGACGCCAAGGCAAGTCTTGTCGGATCCGTTGCAAACGGGGTCGAAAAGGATATCGACGCCGTCCGCAATGCCATCACATCCCCATGGTCGACTGATGTGATCGACAAGAGCCTTTTTGATAAATCTGCGCTATTCTCCTGTCGCGCACGGACGACCGCGTGGCGAAGAGCAGGGTCCGAGGTGAGAGCCCTGCCGCGCAGCTTCTATCGTCGCACCTCGTTTGCGGCATCCGTGCGCGCCTTTCTCGGGCCTCGCGGGTTCCAACCGGCGACGAAGCGTGCATAGGCGCCCTCGGCCTGCTCCACCCAGCGGCGCTCTTCTTCCCGGTGGCTCTTGATGTTGTAGGCGTGCGCGGCCCCCTTTTGGCCGCGCACAGCCTTGCTCCCGGCCTTGAGTTCCACATCGCGCACGTCACCGCGCCTTCCGTCCATCAGATGGTGCTCACCCTTGAGCGCGCTGGATTGATCCGCAGGCAACCGGGCCTCGCGCGCAGTATTGAACTGCTCGTCGAACCCGACAGCCTACCCAGGTTACAACCCATCGAAACCGTCAAATCCTCTGTGCAGAGGTACTAGCCGTTCGAGCGCGGCAATGCGCGCCTCATAAGCCTGAAGAAGATCGGCCGCTGCGGCATCCTCATCGAGAGCGCCCGCCTGAAACTTCTCGACCCATATCCGGATCAGCGTGAGATGTCGTGGCGCTTCGAGAGGGCATGCAGAGTCTCGCCGCCGAAATACTCCTGCGAAACCTGCCGCTTGAACTCGATGCTGTGGGTTCGGTGCTTCGCCATGGGCCTTCATCCTCTGAAAGCCCGGCTGTCCGGTCAATAACTGAAAACCATTCTGTCCGGCCCGAGGGGCCCACTCCAGATGGGGGTCAAGGTTCGGCGCCGATTGACAGGAGACCCCGCAGCGTGCCAGCCAAGTTGATCATCGACCTTGGCCCGAACTGTTGGGCCATCGTCGTGACGTATCCCATGACCACGGGCAACGACAGTGGTCCAAGGTCGCAGCATCCAATCTGGTCGAGATACAGAGATACACTTCGAATCGGCGCAGATAGTGCCGGTAGTGAAGAAGGGAACTTGGGCGCAGGCCGCGCTCGTCACTGAGATAATCGAAGAAGCCGGGCCGTGAATCGGTCGAGCTTCTACGACCCCGAGATCAACCGCAGCTTCGGCATGATGGCTTCGCACGACGGTGTCGGCGTTCTGCCGGCGCGACCGAAGCTTCCCTGGACAAGCCAATGCCGCTATCCGGGAGGCTGTCGAGCGGATCAACACCCACGTCATGCGCCGACTGGACCAGTGCCGTCGCGACCTGTTCGAGACTATGGAACGTCCAGCGCTCGCCGTGCTGTCGGCCGAGGAATACGAGTTCGCCGAGTGGCGGCTGGCGCGTGTATCGACAGACAATCATGTCGAGTTCGAGCGCTATTTCTACTCCGTGCGCACAGCCTCATCCGAGAGCAGGTGGATGTCCGGGCGACGAGCTGAACGCTCGAGATCTTCTTCAAGGGTAAACGCGTCGCGGCCAATCAGCGCCGCTATGGTGGGCCCCGTTTCGGAACCGACCCGGACCACATGCCCAGTTCGCACCGCCGCTACGCGGAATGGTCGGCGGAGCGCTTCCGGCGCTGGGCTCGTTCGATCGGTCCACATACCGAGGGGCTCGTCATCGCCATCCTTGCCAACCGGCCGCATCCGGAACAGGGATTCAGAACATGCCTCGGCATTCTCAAGCTCTACCAGGCGATTCGACGGTCCCGTCGATCCGCAATCGCGTGCCACTCGGAAAGGCCACGACGATCCTGCCGGCCGGGTCCGGACAATCGGAGACGGGGCGGTCGACCTCGGGCAGATCGCTCACGTCGATGCGCGCGAAGGTCGCCGTCGCCTGATCGGCATCGAGCCCGCCGCCATCTGCTTGCGCCAAGCATAGAGCTGGGACGGAGCTACGCCGAACGCTTGCGCGACCTCGGTCACCGACGACCCCTCCGCGCTCGCCAGGTCGACCAACGCGCACTTCTCGGCGCAACTCCACAGCCTCCGTTGCCGCCAGCGCCCGGGCATCGTTCCACGATCTTCCCCCGGCGCGGCACCGCTGAGCTCGGCGACCACATCGCCCCCTGCATGTTCCAATGTCATGGCGCGAAAGCTCCATGTTCATAGGCCTATTGCAAGGTGCCTTGGCGCACCGCTTACGTCGCCTCTGCATTCTGGCGACTATTTTCATACCGTCGAACTGCTGAGCTGCGAGCATGGGCCGTACCAAGCCCCCCTTGGAGATGATCGTGCTCGATTCGAGGGTATAAACCGCCCCTCGTAACCCTTTTGCAGGCTGTCAGCCCTTACCGCACGCGGGCGTCTTTTGGCGTTGATCCAAAACGGCGCTTGAAAGCGGTGCAGAAGTTGGAGCTATGAGCGTAGCCGACTTCATAGGCGACCTGCTTGAGAGGGATGCTGCACCCCTCTAGAAGCATCATCGCCCTCTCCATTCTCCGATTGGTAATGTGCTGGATGTAACTAACGCCCATTTCCTGGCGCATGTTTTCCGACAAATCCTCAGCGGAAACGCCGAGCGAAGTTGCAAGCTCAGACAGGGAGGGCGGGTTCTTCAGGTTGGCATCTACTACGGTCTTGACGTATTCGACGCGAGTCGCAGCTAGCTCGGGACGGGAAAGAAACTCGCCGTCCGACAAGAGTGTGCTGAGGCTGAGGCAGAGGAGTTCTTGTGATTTGGTGGAAATATAGCTTCTGGAGAGCAATGGATGAATGCTAGGATGAAGCAGTTGCTCGGCCGCCGACGTGAGCACATATGGGAGCGGGCGAGAATACCAAAATGGGTCATCCTTGCCGCCGCCAGGGCCCGAAAAGCTCGGAAAGCAAATTGGATAGAAGCCAAACAGCGATGTCAACCTATCCGGCCAAATCCCGACGGACAGGGACAACTCGTTGGCCCCGCTGTTCCAGACGCTTCGCTTGACAAGTCCCTGCGGCTGATAAAATACAGCGAGCGTCGGCCTGCTTAGCTCATGCTGGTGCGCGCTGCCAAGCTCGATTCGCCGCGATCCAGACAGGTGGAGCAGAAACACAATGCGTCCAAGGCCTGGTTCGTCATCGAAGAACTGGTCCTTCGCCTGCAGCTTCCGAATCGTGAGGCAGGGGTTTTCAAAATCAAAATACCCGTCGACCAAGCCTGAGGCGCTCTCGGGGGGAGGCACAAAGCGGTAGCTGCTAACGGTTTCGCTCCCGTCATTCCGCTGGATGCGAAATCGGCTCCCCTGATTTAGGCGACGGACGAATTCATCATTGCCAATCAATTCAGTCCTCACAACATCCAACCAGCACAGCGAAATACTGGCACGGGACGCCTACAAGAAACACACCTTCCATCTATACGGCTAATGATCACGACCGTCAATTAGCCCGAGCAGTCGAGCAGGGCTGAGAACTCGGGTTAACGCACTTTCGCTGTTGAGGCTTGGCTGATTCCATGGGCTCCGGTTTGATTCGGAGGCTCGCCATGACCATTGCCATCCTCGAAGGGTTCGAGAAGCCGCGCCTGAAGGCGCTTCTCGAGCACTTTTCCGCCGTCGAAGACCCGCGCGAGCCGTGGCGGGTCGCCCATCCATTGCCGGAAGTGCTGCTTGTGGTGGTGTGCGGCACGATCTGCGACTGTGACGACTACGACCTGATCGGCGACTGGGGCGCGGCTCATCTCGACTTCCTGCGCCGCTACCTGCCCTACCACCACGGCGTGCCCGGCGGGCGCTGGCTGACCATGCTGATGAACCGCATCGATCCAAGGCCGTTCGCGGACGCCTTCACTTCATGGGTGCGCCAGACTTGGCCCGACAAGCCCGACTTCGTCGCCATCGATGGCAGCCACGACAAGAGCACAGGCAAGGCAAGGCAAGGCGAGACGGAACGGGTGGATCAGGGCAACATTTTTCACTTTCCTCGCTGTTTTGCGAATCCATGGTCTGAGCCCCGATTGCATGACGCGGCTCGCGAACCGAGCCAAATCCAACTTATATACGGTCGCTGTTCGAAACAGCGGCACCAAAATCCCGCTTGCGGCGGACACGGGCTCAGGCGGACGAGGCCATTCTAAATTAGGGCATTTCAAGCCAAGGTTAACGTCGGTTCGTCCACCCGGATCCGCCAGGACTGATCAGGTCCTGGAAGAGTTAGGTATTCCGTTCAGCGAACGCATCAGGCGGTCTTCACGATCGCGCCCTCGATGATGACGCCAGCGTTGACGTATTTCCACAGCGCTACTAGCAGCTTGCGGGCGAGCGCGACAATCGTCGTCTTTTTGAGACGACCGCCGTTCTGCTTGACTTGTCCTCGAACCACAAGGTGAGTGCCGATCGCGGTTGATGGCGCCGCCATAGCCAGGCGAGCTGGATCAGCGTCGTCCGCAGCCTTGGATTGCCTGCTTTCGAAACCCCCTGGTCGTGGTCGACCGACCCGCTCTGCCAGGGTGACGGCGCGAGACCCGCATAGGCGGCAACCTGTCGTCGGTTGTCGAAGTGACGTCGGCCGTCACCGCATGTTTCGACATCTTCTCACCGCCGCCCTGCGACAGCGAGGTGATCAACCATTTCGAACGGCTGAGACCGTATGTTCTCGGGGTGAAGGTGGCTCACCCCCCGCGATAAGCTGAGATCGGGGGTTGCTTCGGAGTGGCCGAGGCCGAGCCCCAAGCTTAGTGAGGGTGAACCATGAATCAGCATAACAGGCTTTTTGTCGGGTGATCACGTTCTGCGGCGGACAATTCGGTAGGTGCCCATTGGGCTTCTGGCTTCCAAAGGCCCGGGTTTCGGACTGACCATTCCAGCTCGGTTGTTTAACAGGATGGTACCAAGGCCCTTTGGACCGGACCATAAGTCTTTGCTCCTCGCAATAACTCTCGCAGCTCGCGCCGTGATCTTCGTGCCGGTTACATCGTCAGGAAAACTGCGGGAGCAATTTCATGGTCGCTGGACGAAAAGTCATCATAACGTGCGCCGTGACCGGCGCGGCGCACACGCCTACAATGTCGCGATATCTGCCGATCACCCCGGAGCAGATTGCGGAGCAGGCGATCGGGGCGGCGGAGGCGGGTGCAGCCATCGTCCACTTCCACGCTCGTGATCCGCAGGATGGCCGTCCCACACCCGATCCAGAGGTTTACGCGCCGGCCATTGATCGCGTGCGCCGAGAATCTAACGTGATCATCAACATCACGACCAGTGGCGGCCCGAAGGCGACCATCGAAGACAGGATTGCGGCCGCACTGCGATTCAAGCCGGAACTCGCCTCGCTCAATATGGGATCTCTTTCGCCCTACGGGAGGCAGAGTATTCTTGGCAAGTTCGAGCACTGGCAGCACGGATGGGAAGCGGATCTGTTCAAAGCTGCGCCGTCTCGGGTCTATCCTAATACCGAGGAGATCATAACAAGGACAATCCAAGAGGTCGGTGCAGCCGGTACACGCTTCGAATGCGAATGCTATGACGTAGGGCATTTGTATAATGTAGCCTACTTCGTGGACATCGGCTTGCTGGCCCCGCCCTTGATCATCCAAACAGTCTTCGGGTTCAGCGGCGGGATCGGTCTCGATGCCGACAATTTGACTCACATGCGCAACGTCGCCGATCGTCTTTTTGGCTCAGATTATCACTGGTCAGTTCTTGCGCCCGGAAAGCACCAGTTCCGCCTATGCACTATGGGCGCGACCATGGGCTCGAACGTGCGGGTAGGGATGGAAGACAACCTTTATCTCGAGAAAGGAAGGCTCGCCCAGTCCAATGCAGAACAGGTTGCGCGAATGCGGGACATCCTGACGCTTCTCTCCTTTGACATCGCATCACCGGACGAAGCCCGGGAGATGCTCGGGCTGAAAAGACAGGCGAACACCGATAGCTCAGCCGCTTCAGGTACAGAGGGTAAGATCGGCCAGAGCTTGTAAACGTGGCTAAACCCGGTTGCGAGACAACTCTGCTAGGTGCCTTGGCTGGTCCTGGCCAGGCATTCAAGGCACCCAGCGCCCATGTGACGGACCCACCATGACCGCAAAAGCGAAACTGAATCCCATCCGGACTGCTCCGGGGCCATGGGGGGACGAGGACATCAGACGCATGCCGGCCCAAGGGTTTCAGAAGGTCCTTGGGATTGAGCTCGACGAGGTTTCCACAGAACGCATTGCCGCGCATGTCGACATCGACCACCGACACGCAAATTCTGGCGGCGCAGTGCACGGCGGCATACTCATGTCCCTTGCGGACAGCCTCGGCGCTATGGGGGCGCTACAAAATCTCGGACCGACGCAAAGAACGGCAACACTTGAGTCAAAGACGAATTTCGTGCGCGCCTGCGTGGGGGCGAGAATTACGGCCGAATGCCGACCGCTCCACGTGGGTCACCAGACATCTGTGTGGCACACCGTGGTGCGGGACGAAGGGGGGAGGATCTGTGCCCATGTGTGGCAGACGCAGATTCACTTCGATGCCAAGGCTTAAGAGCCAAATCGGGAGCAGTGCAAATGCGCAACGCAGTTTCCGGGTCCGGGACGTGAGATCGACTAATCACGAAAAAGCGCCATACAATCTGGACGAGCGACGGGAAGTCGCCTACTGCGAGCACGTTTTGCCGTGCTAAATCGGCTGAGCAGGATCAGTGGCGCAGCGCTAATTACTCGACCAACCTGGTGAACTCCTTCCGCAGGCTAGTTCCGTTCTCTGGTCATCAGATCGACCCACAACGCGATGCCCATCGGTAGTGCGACATCATTGAAATCGCATTCTGGATGTGAGGTGGGCAGTTTTGCCGTTGCCCATGAAGATGAAGCCGCCAAGCCGGGCCTTGAGATATAGGAGAAATCGTCCGAGGCTATTATGGGCGCTATCTCGCGCTGCACCACGGTCGGAATCGGATCGAGCAAGATACCCTGATCTGTGGGTGCGCGAGGCGATCGAGTTCGTATTCGTGCGGCGGAGCGGTCTGGAAGCTGCCGTCTACAACGGAGTTTGACCACATTCTCACCCATCGGCTGTATGCCGACGCCTATCCCTATGTTTTCGGGCGAACGGCAGCAAAGTCACCATCGAGGCCGGGCCGGCTTGTAGGATGCCAAAGGCGATCTTGCCATTGTTGTCGCGGCCGATGGTGATCATGGCGGGGCCGCCGAGGTTCAGGTAGTTGCGATCCAACAGGTCGGCACCGTCGTCCCAGCAGCGCATACGTACTGCGGTAAACGCATGATGAAGTGCCGACGCGCATAACGCGGGCGATCTATTCAAGCTCTTCGATCTTCGCCTTAGAGTCCGTTTTGAAGATCAGGGATGGGCGTTTCTGCGGATAAGATTGCCGCCCATAGCGACGAGGATCATGGCGTGAGAGACGTCGATGCGCTTCTCGTAGTCGCGCACGAGGCGGCGCCATCTTGTCATCCAGCCGAAGGTGCGCTCGACAACCCAGCGGCGGGGCAAGACTTCGAAGCCCTTCTGGTCGTCGGATCGGCTGATGATCTCTACCACGAAGTCCAGATAGGCGGCCTTGTCCATGAGCTTCAGCCGGTCGTAGGCGCCGTCGGCGAACAGATGCTTCACCCAGGGCCAGCGCTTGCGGATACCATCCAGGATCGCCTGAGCGCCGGCGCTGTCGGAGATATCGGCCGGCGTCAGGTTGACCATCAACAGCCGCCCATCCGTATCGACGGCGATGTGGCGCTCGCGGCCGACAATCTTCTTTCCGGCATCGTACCCTCTTGTTCCAGCTTGCGGTGCCTTGACAGACTGGCTTTTCTATTCGGCGGTTTGACGTCAAGCGCCTCCTAGCTCTTTTTCGCTTTGCCGGCCTTGGACGTCTTCGCGGGGCCTTGCTTCTCTCCGGGATCGGCGCTCTGGTCCTGCCCTCTATGGGGATTCAGAAGAATGGGTGGAACAATCTGTCGAGCGCCTTGATTGCCGATGATGGGCAATCGAGCCAAGCCAGTCGAAGAACTCACCTCATCCTCGTCCCGCGAAGGACAGCTTTCCACCGGTGGGCGGAACTCGTGTCGTCCCCGTCTATCGCGGGCGATTATAGCGCGTCGATCTGGAAGAGACCTGCGCGACAATCAGGGGTTCTTCCGCATATTTGGTGCAGGTTGCGGGATTCACGGACGGTGCGAATAAGTTCATAGAGTCGGAATCGCAGTCGACGCCGTGATTTGCCCGTGCTCCATGCCTTCCGCTCGCTGATTTCACCCGAGCTTTCGATTGTCC
>NZ_JBWLUZ010000046.1:0-27587 GCF_057784325.1 Mesorhizobium sp. CNPSo 4689 | reverse complement strand
ATTCCCGCCCCAAAGGGCTGAAGAGTTGAACGCGTTGAGCGGTCGGCAGATCGAAGGCTGACACGCCCCAGCGGGCTAAATGGCAACGGCCACTCCCCACCTTGAGGGACTTCCGAATCCGGTACCAAACGTCAGATTCTGACCACTAGCACGTGCACAGGTGTTCATTCTGGGCGTCCACTAGGACCTTTCTGGACTCTCAGCGGCAATGGACGCATGCTCTCATCGGGGAAAGGGCATGGGCAAAGTTGTTCATCTCAAGGCACGACGGCGCAGGCCTCTATGGCGCTTGCTTCTGGCGGCTCGCCTTCCCATCTCCATGGCACTGCTAGCTGTTGCCTCGGCCGCCTACTTTGCGAGCAGCAACGAGCCCCGCCTTCCGACCGTGCATTCCGCCGGCTCAAGGTCTAGCGAAGCCGCGTTCCACAAGCCCGGCTGTGATATCAAGGGCAACATCAACGAGTGGGGCGAGCACATCTACCATATGCCGGGGCAGGCCTACTATTTGGCCACCCGCGTGAACCCAGCCCGTGGAGAGCGGTGGTTCTGTTCGCAATGGGAAGCGTGGTGGGCCGGCTGGCGTAAGGCGAAGGTATGAGCATCACTTGACCACTACCGGAATCGGTGCTCCCGCACCTGCCGCAGCCACCTCGCCCATAACCTCCTCGGCCACCTCGCAGTGTGTCGCCGCCACCATCACCCCGTCATGCATCGGTAAGGCCGCTATCCCCATCCTCGCCAGCCTCAGCAAGGCGGCCACCAAGATGCAGCTTTCGGTGAACATCAAGTCCATCGCAATGTCCTGGCCGAAGAGCGGTACTAATGCGGGGTGCTTCTCGCCGATGGCCTCCGCCAGTCTCCTCCCAGTCCACCCTACCGGCAGCGCCTCCTTCACGCCACTCGGCAAGCGGGTCATCCCGTTCGAAGACGACAGCATGGCCGCGAAGCCAGCCTTCACGCCGGCGCGATGCTCCGCCAAGTCGGGGATGGCGTAGAGGTCACCTTCGGGCGGCTGAGCCCCTACCCGCGCATAGGCGAGCCTCGGAAACATGCTGGCAAAGTCGAGGTCGGCAATATGCTCGCCGTTGATGGTGAGACCGTCCCGCAGTTCCTTTGGCATTGATAGCCAGAAGGCGCCGTAGAGCCGGCCATGAAGGTTGAAGGTGATGGGGCTGGACTGGGAGCGGAGAAGGAAGCGACGAGTCAGCCTAAAGCCGGCTTGCGGCTCGCCATCGACCTCGATGCGCTGGGTGGTGAGGAAGGCATTGATCTCGTCCATCTCCGCCCTCAGCCCTATGGTCTCCGCATTGTCCCCATAGTCCACCAAGATGGATGGCAGCTTGTTGCCTTGCTGGTCCCTTCCCACCCTGGCGGATAGCCTAATTACCTCCTCACCCTCTGCACGCCCTACATCAGCAACAGGAACTTCGGGCTGCGTCAGGTCAGCTCTCAGCCAACTTACTGCCGCTATGCCTGTCCGCCGAATGTGGGCCCTGCCGGGATGCACCATGATGAGCCCAGCACCCTCCATGGCCTCCACGATCTGTGACAATTGGCGGAACCCGGGGCGGTCATAACGGGTCAAGGCGGCATGCTTCATCGGCAGGGCTAGGTATTGCCCCCAGCGATGGTTGGCATGAAGCACCTTAAGGTTGGCGATGACGGAGGAGACAATCACAGCCGTCCTCTCCACCACATCGGCTCTGGGTTGCCTTATGCGCCTTCCAGCTGCCTTTGAGCCGGCATCGAGGACAGCCTCAGTGACCAGTGCTGCGATGGAAGAGAGCTTGGGGCCGCTTGAGGTTAGCCATGGGTCAAACAATAAGTCTGTGGTGGCGAGAGAATTACTGAAATCCTCGCCTTCTGCCAAAGCTCTGAGCACTGCCTTACTGCGGCTGCTAAGCGGCGACATCAAGCAGCCACAAGGCATATGGGGCGGGTTAAGCTCCCAGTTCGCCGGCGGGCTTCAACATGTGAGCACCCAGACACCCCAACCACGTCACTCGATTGTTTGCTTTTGCGCACCATCGCCTACCCCGCGCGTTTAGCCCAGCTCGGTCGCCACCCCGGAACGTGCGATGGATGCTCACCGAAGCGTTTGGTTTTGTTGGCGATGATTTCCCCGACCGCTTCGCAAGCCAGCGCCTCTCCCGCCTTCTCCAAATTCTCCCCGATCTTTCGCAGCACGAGCCCCGATGATCTTGGGTAAGCATGAAGCTCCGTATGAATGTCCGGCCCCACCGGATTGAACATCTCCCAGCTTCGGTGCGTCCCGCTCGCCAACCGGTGAACTGCCTTCGCAGCCTGCACGATCTTGAATTCGCGGGTGCGATGGGAACCACGATCATCTTCGACCAAGGCGCTTACGCCCAAATAGATGGCCAGCAAGCGGCGGGGCTCAATGCCAGCCTCCCGCAGTCTGGCGAACGCAACCCGCGCTCTGTAGCTGGCCGGCTGGCCGCGCAAGTTCATTGCTGGGTCAACACGTCCCGCGCCTGCAAGGATATGAGCTAGCTCCTGAACGGCACCAGCAATGGCACCCTGCTGCGGGCATTCTCCAAGCCACCTGGTCGCGGCGACAACGTAGGGCTTAAGATCGGCCGCCCGATAGGTGGCGCACCAGTGGGAGCCGTGACGAGCCTTGTGCTGCACGTGGTATCGGCAATGGAATTGTGCCTTCCCGCCTGAAACTGACGTGATTGGTCGTCCACAGCTCGGAATGATGCAGACGTTATCGGAGACTGGGAACCAAGCCTCCGGAGATTGACGAGTCAAAGCTCGCCCTTCTCTATCAACCTGTTCTCTCTGAATGCCTTCAGTGCGTACGCCAGTTCCGCCTTCTCCCGGCAGATGCCTTCGATGTAGGCAAACATCGGCTTGGAATGCCCTTGTGGTTGCGCGATAGAAATTTGAGACATTTTCGTTAGCATGTAGACGTCTTTCCACGCGTCGTAGGCGTCAGGGACTTTGCCCTCTGAATTGTAGCCACCGTTCGCTACCCACTTTGGGACGTGATTTCCGAGATATGCCTTCACCCCCTTATTCCGCAGAAATACCGTTACGGGCGTTTCATCTTCCTCAAGCTCTCGGAGATTGATGAAATGCGCTATGCCATAGGCGTATAGTGTTTCTGTATTCTTCGTTCCACCATATCCAAAAAAAGTCCGCGACTCTTTGCCAATCTTTCCGAAGCCACAATAAGCGCCAGCAGCTATTCCATCGACGTATTCGCCGAAGTGCGCCGCCTTCAGCACCATTGTGTTCATCACTATAGGTTTGAACGACCAATTCATTTCATACCCTTCTGCTGGCCTTGAATGTAGGTCATATACTTGAACATTTACAGCAATTTCGGTTAAGCGCGGCGAGCCGACGCACCCCGGTTTTTCACTAGGGTAGGCTCATAGGCAGGCTCATAGGCAGGCTCATAGGCAGGCTCATAGGCAGGCTCATAGGCAGGCTCATAGGCAGGCTCATAGGCAGGCTCATAGGCAGGCTCATAGGCAGGCTCAGCCCCGAACCGGGCCAGCCACAGCAGCCACGGTAACGCAAGCCCCTCACAAGCAGCCGCCTTGCATTGCGTTGTCCGTTGGTTAGACTCGTCCGCGAGCGCTGACGCGGCGCTTCGGGGTGTGGAAACCCTGAGTTCAAACATGGTGCCGAACACATCGGCGCCGATCCTCGACTTTTTCGGTCGGGGAGCCTGTGGCGTATGTCCAGGTTCTCCGGAACTAAAGGCCGCAGGAACCGGAACTCGGTTTTCCAACTCCCCGATCAGGGGTCATGAGGAGGCTGTCTGCGGGGGCGTACCGCAGGCGTTTGCCTCTCTAGGGGAAACCAATGTCGTCAAAAGCGCTCCGGGCACCAAGCAGCGCCACAGCAACCGACCGCTATCGAACATTCCGAGGGCGGGAGCCGGCAAGGTGGCTAGCTGAATTCCGAGAAGCGGGCTGGCCCGATACAGCAGCAGCGGCCGTAACGAGTTTTCTAATGGGAGCACGACCGCTTCCTCCAGGCTGGAAGGAGGAGATGGTGCCGTCAGAATCGCTACAGGCCGAAGCTATCGCCTCCGGTGCCACTGCGACCATTGTGGCGCAAATTGCTGGTTTAGAGCCACGGCCAGCAGACGGTTACCTTGCCGAGCACCGGCCCCCAAGGAGCAAGATTGCTGCGCTGGTGGCATTTGGTGTCTTGGCCATCGCGGTCATTCTGGTGCTTCGCTCTATCGGCACCATGGAGTATCGCCGTTCAGTCAATCACTACTGCATGTCCGGACCGGCCTCGCGCTGTCCAGATTACCCCCGAACCCCTGGGAAGTTCTCCTACGAGATCGACCCTGACGCTCCTGCCTCATAGGCCTTCGGCCCGCTACTCCATGTCTGGCACGTCGCCACCCACAAAGAGCGTCGTGGGCTCTCCGTAATCGCCAAGTGAGGGGTTGGCATCACGCGACCACGCAATGACGCCGGCATGTTTCGTCGCAAGGCTCTTCGCGGTCCTTATGGCCCGCTCCTCCGATTGCTGCTCGATCGGCCCATAGACCGGCTGGAGGTCGCCTGTCTCATCTCGATCAAAGGCGGTGACGACGATCAGCTTGGGTGCCTTCTGCTGGGGAAGAATATGGTCTGACATGCTGATGCCTTCCGTTGGCCGTTAGTCGGTCCCGCTGCGCTTCCGTCTATGCCACCCTCGGCTGAACCCATAGCTCACCGCAGGAGCCCAAAGAGCCACCTCACGCTCCAATGAGGCGTTGGCGACGAGGAGCGCCTTCACGGCCTCTCGGGCATCCCCGCCGCATGTTGCAATGACCTCATCGGCGGCAAGCTCCAAGTCCACCGCTGGAGGATCGACTTGCTGTTGCTCGGTTGGCATTGCTCTGCCTCACAGGTGGTTTTCGCCGTCGCCACGATGCTCGAAACAGAACCAATGAGGTGCCTGCTTTGGCTTCGCAAAACCCCATCCGGCATCTTTACCGCAGCCGCCATGCTCGCACCAATGATGCTGGATGCCGGGCGCCGTGACGTGTTCCGGCCCCGGAAGCCTGATTTCGCCACTCACTGTGCCGTCCATAAGGGTTACTCCGAACGCTCCAAACTCGGAGGGAACAAAAACGGAACAAAATTGTCAAGGGGGAATTGACTTGAGAGAGGAATGAGTTCCTAACTTGGGTCATGCCTGACATTGACGGAAGACGAAAGCGCGGCGGCGGTTGGACGCTTGGCAATGCCCATGACATCGGGCAGCTCGTGCTCGTCCGTTGCGGGCTATGCAACGTCAGACGATGGTATCAGCCGAGCGACCTAGGGGAAATCTTAGGGGACGTTGAGGCCGAGTTGGTAGGGCGCAAAATGAGTTGAGAGCGGTGCGGCAAGAACGCTTGCATGCACACCGAGACGCAGAACCCAACGGCGCGGGAACGGCAGGCCATCCGCGTTAGGCGGCTCGCAGAAATCAGGACAGTGCGGCGGGTGGTGTGGAGAGACGAGGCTTAAGGAGCTTAGTGCCTTTGTCCCTCACTCACAGGCAGCGTGGTAGGCGGATGCCTTGTCAACAAGCCCTGCATATTTGACTTGGGTCCAGACCACCTCCCGGCTGAATGGTCCGCGACGGAATTGAAAGACCTCAGTCGCCCCGGCCGGATAGACCACAAGGATGACGACTACGGGCGGCGTGTTAGCCAGTGCAAATACCTTCGCGCCTTTAGCCCGTGACGAGAAGCTGCCCTGGGCATCGCGGATTTGAATGTCGAATTCCGTCCCTTCCTGCACCAACGCGATGTTGCCGCTGCTTATGTTGTCGCTGTGCCACCCGGCTTGTGCCTCGGGAACTAATCCACCCGCAGCGAAGTACCCATGCCCGTCTGATGCTCCGCAGGTCATCACAACCTCTGCATGGGCCGCTACCGCCCAGAGCGTTCCTAACAGCAAGAGAAGTACGCGAGCCATTTCACTCCTCCGTATGAGGCGCTCCACTTTACAGCAGCGGCAATTGGCTGGTTGCGGAACTCTGCGGGACCTTGATCTGCGTGGCCGGCTTCTCGACAATCACCAAGGCATCGTCCGGCGCTGTCCGCTGCATGTGCCGCGCTTCGGACCATGGCGCGGTCAACCAGGTGTCCACCTCTTCCTTGGTGGTCAGGATCACCGGCATTGCCTTTTCGTGGATGGGCGCAATGAGCGCGTTGGGCTTGGTCGTCATGAAGCCGTAAAGCTCAAAGTCCCCCGGCCCATCCTTCACCCTGCGGACTCCCTGCCAGCGCGTCCACAAGCCAGCGAAGAAGAACAGCGGACGGTCCTCGCTTCGGGCGAACCAATAGTTCCGCTGTATGCCCGTCTCGGGGTCCTTGTCGTTGGGCATAGGGCTCGGCTCCGCGAAGCTCGTCACGGGCACCACACAGCGGTTCTCCACGGCAACGTATTGCTGCCAATGGCCATACTGCGGATTGCGGATGTTGGTCGTACCATGTCCGCCTTGCCCTTCACCCGCTCGGCCGGCGTCGGCATTCCCCAAAGCAGCTTGGCAACTTCGCGTTGGCCATCTGGCGCATTTCGGACCACCGGGCCTGGCAGGTTGGGATAGATGTCTAGGGACGGCTCAAGGTTGCCCAGGATGTCACGCAGAGCACCAGTCCATTGACGGATGGCCTCTTGCGACGTGGTGATGTTGTAGAGGTTGCACATGGCTACTAAGCTGCAACAAAAAATTGTCAGGCACCATAGGTGCGCGGGAGGAACTGTGGCGATCAAATACCGGGTGACGACAACAAGCCGCCTCAACGTGAGTGGGGTCCAAGGGGCATGGATGTTGGTCGTTTCGCCGATTTTGAACGCACTCTGCTGGAGATGGTATTTTGCCGTTCCCGAGTGGTGGGCGGTCGCCTGTATTGCAATCACGAGTGTGACGTTTTTCGGCGGGATCGTCCTGCTTATGATAGGTCGGGACTATGACAGCGTCGTCGACGAAACCAGCGCTTCAGTCGATCCCAAATGGCGACTTGGTGACCGCTAGGCGACTAGAATTCCGGCAGCGGCTTGTCCCGACATCCGAACTTCCCACCCGTAGCATCGTCCTTGATGTTCTCTCTGTAGAAGCTTCCCATAGAGTCCGCTGCCAACAGCGCGGACACCGTGCCCTGGTCAATCTCGCAGTAGTGATACCAAGTCTGCTTGAGGCGAATGAGCATATACGAGTGCTCGGCGTTGTAGCAGACGCGCTTGACCAAGCCGCTGTCTAGCTCTCCCGTGCATTCGAATTTTGCGAGGTCTACGGGACCGCGATACTTCACGTCCACCGTTTCGGCGTGAAGGGGTCCGAAGGCAGCCACCACAACAATAACGGTAATGGCCGCCCGCCCCTTTATCGCCACAACAGGCCCCCTCAGGTGACGGAAAAATCCAAACTTCGCTGCCATGATGGCTCCCGGCGATTGGCGGCGCCTACTGGCAGCACACCTTGCGAACGTACGTGTTGCCGAAGGTTGCGTAGGCGTCGTCGGGGATTGCGCCCCTCGCTTTCATCTCGCTTACCAAGGTCTTAGCCATAGGCTCGTCGAAGGTGTTGTCGAGGGTGATTGCGAACCAGCCATTGGTAGCTAGGTAAGCGGAGAGCGGGATGGATGATGTTCGGACGTATGCCTCGGCCTCAGCGTAATTGTCGAAGCTCTTGACTTGGATATGGCGCCGTCCGAATGGGCCGCTGTCGTACTGATCGACGTGAACCCAGGTGTCATGCATGTAGCCGATCTGATTCCCGGCTTGGACTCGATACCAACGACCGCTACTGCCCAGGATCGCCACCGGACTCCCATTCCTCAGCGTCGCGACATTCGCGGACTTCCCCTCTGGGAGTGCCTTGAGGGGTGCAGCACCTTTAGGATGTCCAATCCGGCCAGTATGAGCCTCTGGGACTACTAGCGATGGATTGGCAGAAGATGGAGGCGTTGATGTCGAGGTCGGCGGTGCGGGCGGAGGTGGCGGCATCGGAGATGGCACGGCACTTGCAACAGTTGACTGACCCGTGTCGGGGGCGAAAGTGACTACTTTGTACTTCGCCATCTCGCTCATGGAGAGGTACCGTATGTCATTGCTGTCATATTGCAGCGAAAGTTGGAGCAGAGCGGGGTCTACACCCATCTCGATCATGTAGGTAATAACGTCGGCAGTGATTTGCTGAACGGCGGAGACAGCCTCTTGCGTGCTGAGGGGACTGTCGCCCTGGAACGATGACTTGTGGACTCCAATAGACCCTGCCTCGGCAAAGCGTATCACTCCGCCCAAGAAGGCCAACGAGCAAGCGGAAGCACACTCAGAGGCCCTTAACTGCGCGGTCCCCATGCCCAGCCTTCGAATTATCCGGCCCAGATCCATTGCCTTCTGAATGTTGCCGCCGGGAGACTGAAATGTAACTGCCGTTGCAGCGCTGGACCGCGCGAGTGCCTCAAAGACCGATAGGTCATCCTGATAGGCAAAATCGCCTGACACCAAAATGTAATGAAGCCCGCCGCCTGTTTGTCCGGCCTCGAACTGCAATCCGGCGCGAGCGGCAGAAGCGCCCAGCAACGCCGATATCGTGCACAACAGAGTCAGAATGGAAAAAACGCGAAACATGGCCCCAAGCTCTACCCCGGACCGAAGACTAGCGTTGCTAGGCGGAAGTTGTCGAATCCTTGTTGCAATGATGATGAATTTCGCCACGCCGACAAACTTGAACGAATCGGCCCCAGCCACTAAGTTGGGCACAGTCCTCATCTGAGGGGACAGAAAGGAGGCTCTCCGTGTTGGAAGCCTTTTTGAAGTCCCTATTCTCAAGGCATCGCGGATAGCGCCGCTTTGAGGCATTCCCGGAAGGGGACGGGTTAAGGCGGAAATGCATTGCCAGACTCACGCTATTGGGGCTGGCCCACAATCGCCCAAGGAAAAGCTGGATAGCAGATTCTTGGAGAATCCATTGAGGACCCTCGCAAGAGGCACTCGCAAGGACAATCTCGGGAGGCGGCCCGTGGATAACGTCGAGGATAGAACGCGGGAATGCCTCGCGTGAAGTGGTAGAACCCGGAGCAGTGCTCTGGCTAATTCGCCATTAGCGCGTCAGAGAGAGCGGACTATCGTACCCACCTTCGCCGAGTGTGGCTCAACCGTGTGGATGCCCCACGGCACATGAGGCAATGTCGGAAGCAAATCCCAGCCGTCCAATTGGGGACGCTACTGATCCCGCTTCGCCAGCCTCGCCAGAGTGCTCCTGGACGCTCCCGTGGCGGCCACGATGCTGCTCCAGGACTGGCCTGCCTTAAGCATCTTCGCGATGGCGGCGTTGCGCTCCTGGTCCTCGGGCCGGCCTCTATAGCGCCCCTCTTGCTTGGCCTTCTGGATGCCCTGGGCCTGCCGCCGCCTTCGGTCGTCATAATCCTTGCGGGCAATCGCCGCGATCATATCCAGCATCATCCCGTTTACGGCTTCCTGCATCCGGGCGGTGAACTCGTCGGTTCCGCTTGAGACCATGCTCCAGGAGGTGGGGAGGTCGAGGGCTACCACCTTCACCCGGTGCTGTCTTATCTCGTCCTTGAGCCGCTCCCAGTCGGCGGCATTGAGCCGGCTTAAGCGATCAACTTGTTCGATAAGGAGTACGTCCCCAGGCTCACAATCGGCTAGGAGGCGGAATAGCTCGGGGCGGGACAGGGAGGCTCCGCTTTCGTTCTCCAGGTAGGTGGCGGCAATCTTGAGGCCGCGCTCCTTGGCAAAGGCCTGGAGGTCCGCCTTGGCCCGGCTGGCGTCTTGCTCCTTGGTGGAGGCGCGGAGGTAGGCGCGAACAAACATTGGAGGAGACCCTTTATCGGTTGTGGTCCGCGCAGACCAAGCGGGGCCATTGGTTCGATTTATGTGGTCTCATTAATAGCGGTTCGTTTTGAGTAGTCAAGAGTTATTTCTCGAACCAAACCCTGGGTCGTTCACAAAGGGTATACCCGAATCGAACCGCCTGGTTGCGGTCATCGCTGGTACAAAGTAGCTACGAGGATAAGGAAGAAATGGAGGGGTCTATGTTTTTCACAAAGTCGGGGCGAATCATTGCGTGGCTCTTAGTTATCCTGGGCGGCTTTCGAGCGGTGCTTGCCTTCGCCATCACTTTCTCAGCCGATCAGATCATGGCCCAGAGATACCTGGGGTCCAGCTCCTCAGGCGAAGCTATCAACGAGGGTTTGTTGTGCTTTCTGATCGGCGTCGCGATGGGCATTGTGGCCGAGATAAGCCGATCGATTGCAGCGAAAACAGAATGATGACGCAGTGGCAAGAGTGAGAGCTTCGTGGGTACACCCTAAAGGTTATCTGCTCGAAGCTGTTCGGCGAGCGCCGTGGCTGTCTTCACCCTTATGCTCCCAGCGAGTTGGTCCGCCTCTTTCAGCAATAGAAATACTTGGTCCCTTATCGCGAGATAGCGGTCCATTTCCTTGGGGGCCGCATTCTTCATATCGTCCATTGTTGTTGGTCGTGCCGTTGGAGCTTCCAAGAATTTGGCGATAGCATTCCGCCGTTGCTCTAGGTCAGGAGGCGCCTTTTGAACCAGCCAATCCTCCCACGACCTCCCGCCTTTCCTTTCGTTGCAGGTGCGGCAACAGGGAACGAGGTTACGAACCCTATGGCCGTACCCGGAAAATTCTCCGCCAACCACTCTCCTGTGAACGTGATCCCATGTTGCGGCGGTCTCACCACAATACGCGCACAGCAGGTCGCTGGCTGGGTCCTGCCCTAGGTCGGCGATTGCAGCAGACACGGCGGCGGCTTCATACATGTCGAACGGCGCTAGTGCTGACGCAAACGCTGCCGAAATAGTGCTTTTCCTGCCCATGATGCTGAATGTGCGCAAATGTCTTTTAATGTGTTCAAGCCTCAACTTCAGCCCCCTCGATGCAATAACTATCCGACCGTGGCGCAGGGTATCGCGTTCTGCAAGTTGAACCCTCGCCGACTAATTTGGATTTGGTCATGACATTGGGACCCTTCGGGGATCATGTGAGACCATTGTGGGGACTAGGACGCAAAATGTTAAAAGACGATTCATGCGAGACTGCTTAGCGAGCCAGTCAGCAGACCCACATGGCCTTGCCCTAGTGAGATCACTTGGTGGGGAGGCAGTCACTCGCTGCGTCCGGTTAGCAATCCTGCAAAGGCCGCTGCTATGGACACGATGATCGGTACGCTGGGAAGTTCCAGCCCTCTAAGGCTGACTGAGACTGGCAGGCAGTGCTGGGCGTCAAGCACATTACAACGCACAGCCATCAGGTGCGCGGGGATGGGGAGGGGGGGAAGGTCGCCGAAGCCCACGCGAGATGAGGTCTCAAATTGGTGACCCCAAAATTCATTGGGACTATAGGAGGTTTAATCCAGAGATAGCGAGAGCCGCCTGTTCCACAGGAGCTATAATCTTTTCCAAGGCTTTATCCCCATCAGCATATGCCTCAAATACCATATCCTTTTCACCTGCGTGAACAATTGCACAACGTACAAAATATATTAGTGTGGCTCCCCTCCGGCAAGCTGTCGATCGGTAATCTGGCGCCGATGAATCCAACTTCCTCAGTAGTGCTGCCGCAAACTGATTCGTAAATTTCATGCTTTCAATAACTGTCCAGACATCCTCAAAATAGATGTCCTCTTCTTCTGCCAATAGAATTAACTGCTTAAGTTCTGATTTCAGGCTAGCGAGCGCATCTTCCAGTGACCGCTTCGGTTCAGCCAAGAAATCATTCTTTATCTTCTCAAAAACCTGAGACAAGTACCTTGTTTCGATAATTCTATATATTTCTAGATAGCGAAACTTGAGCGGTGAGGCGCCAAACGACCCATCGAGGCACTTCAGCATAGGCGCCGTGAGCCTGGCATCGTCGGCGAATGTCAGATTGACGCGAGAGTGCGCTGACCACAGGACGCTTGTCCCCATGATGGGGGGCCTTGCTAACATCGCGACCTTGCAAAAGGCCTTCAGCCCATCGTGACTTCCCAATCCAACCAAGCAACCACCCGCCAGCAATTCAGCCTGTCGCTGATCCCCCGCCACTTCAAGCGAACGCATAAGTGCTACTTCTACGGCCGTTGGGAGACTTGAGGATGATTGCTCCGGAAAACCAAACACCTCGCCAATGGAAACACCGCCTCGCAAAACCTCCCAATAAAATGGTGCTTGGACATCACGTTTTTCTATCAGGATTTGCTGCTGGTAATTGGCCAGCTGAATTAGCTTAGCCGCCTCGGCAGCAGCCTCCGGGCCTAACAGAAGATTCCCAAGCTGCAGTGGCCGCGACGTGTCTATCGCGCTAAAGTCCGTAACGCCGAGCATTTCTTTAAGAGGCACGTCGACCTCTAAATCATGCTAGCTGATTGAGTCCAACAATCACGCATCGAGCTTGTGCCGCCCTGCATAATATACTCTCTGAGCGCTCGAAACACGAACTCGCGGGTGGCCTCACCGACGTTGCTCTTGCGGGTATCGATACTCCGGCGCAGGTCATCAAACACCATGACGCCCAACGGGTCAGAGCCAGCTGCGGCCTTGGCTTCTTCTAACAGGCCAGCCATGGCGGGCTCCAATCGGTCACGCAATTGCTCATTTTTATGAACAAATCCAACGGCTGCCGCAAACCCGAGAACCACCGTATCATTTCCGAAGAATCTATTTCTCTCTTCGCCTAGCACCTTATCCAACTCAATTACCCAACTGACGAAAGTTCTAAAGCTTTCCCGATGATCAAGCTCACGGTTGCCCTGGAGGTCTATCCCCAGAGATTCCAAAGCTTCATCGACCAGCAAGGTCTCTACGACTAAATTGTTCGTATCGACGTTCGGGTTTCTTTGTAGCCAAGCCTGAAAAGCTTGAGCAAGAGTGGACAAGTGAAATTGACCGGGCCGCACTCTTCTTTTGTGATCTTTCATCGTTATTATGTCGATGCCATCAAGATCTTTGAGATCGTCGGCAAGCCCGCGTGACAAAATGTCGATCTGATGCTTCATCGACATCGGGCGCTGACCAGCATTCAGCAGAAGCATTCGGTAGGCGAGAGAATAAAAAGGGATGCTGATCCAAATTTCTAGGCGCAAGGAACGATGAAGAAAATCTTGTTTAGCCTGCCCGTCAAGATCGACCAAGGTTTGCCTAAGCGCATTCGTTCTCTGCAGCCCATCAACAATGTCAATGTCGGCTGGTGTTGCCTCAGTAATAGACCGCTGCAGAGCGGCTAGATCCGCAGCTTCCGCCGTTATGAACCCTTCCCTCGCATCATATTTCTCTGCGGGCTCAGTATTCACGTTTCGGATCGCGAGGACGATTGTTGGCAGAACGCAGCCGAGCTTAAGGTCTGCCCTCAGCGTGCGATACGGTTTACTACCCTTGATAACGTCGCGTTGAATCTGAAGGTTTTCCTCCGAACCCATCGTTTTGGCAAGATACCATTCGTAGTCAGCACGAGCGTTGACCATATAGCACTTGATCCGCCTATCATAATCCAGTCCAAGTACTTCGAATCTCATGGCATTAGTCCTGAATGTCGCTTATATGCGGCCGAAATCCGGTTCTGAGTCTCGGTCTTGCGGAAACTAGTGAGCTATCGTCTGAGAGGAGCGTCGCGTCGGCAAGCCGCTCAGCTCAATCTGATGAGGGGTCTTTTGTACTATTATTCAAGGGAAACCTTTTCCTCAATCCCTTCTGTGAGAGTTGGCAACTTCACGGCCTCCACAAGCGCCCTCTTCGCCTTCTCCGGGTCCTGTCCCGCGTAACCATGCTGGCTGAGGTCCAGGCTCTTTTTAGAGCGATCGTCAAAGCCCACGATTCAGCGAACCCAATTTCGCACCGATTCCGGTTTGTTCACGGACGGCGACTTTGTGGTTGGCCATTCGTTCCGCTTTGTTCGCACTTTGAATCATCGCCCAATTTGTGGATCGCGAAGAATCGGCTACAAGATGTTGTGCTCGAATCGAGCCGGGGGCCGTGGCCCGAGTGACGCGTAAGACACGGTGAAGCCCAGGCAGGTGGTCTAGATGCCCGCAGCAGCTAAACGCGCATTCACACTTCGACCCGACCACTTGGTGCCGGATTTTTTGAAGCATGTTTCCGAGACCGGCGAGCCGCACACTTGGGCGCATAATTCACACGAAGGCCCTGCTCGTGATGGCGTGGTCGTCCTGAAGCTGAACTTCTCTATCCCAAAGCACTTTGTGTCGCTCAACGGCCGGGCGCCTTGCCCGATCTGCTCACCCGACCATCCTAAGTATGAAACGGGCCATCTCCTTTGGTCTGAAGTAACCGGAAAATTGCATGCGGTTGGGCATTGCTGTGGGCACAACTACTTCACGGATGGGCTCTATGCGGAAGGCATTGCCGCTGCAGACAGAAGGGCGAAGCGCCTAGCGGACGAGGCTGCCATCGAGGCGAATTGGAGAGTTCCGTCGCACCTTGTCTCTCTAGCTAACACGATCCGGGCCCAGGTGCGGGCCTTGACGGGATGGTGAGATTCATCAGGAAGGGGCTATCCTCGGACCTCGCCCGAATAATCTATCGAAACGCGGCGGAAGGCGGCGGCATACTCTCCGTACTCGAATACGTCTCCGTGGACGACGATGCCCAGGGCAGCCTGACGGCGATAGCCAAGCCATTCAACACAACGGCCTTGCTTGGTTATGAGATACTGAGAGGCGGAAAACGCTCGGTATCCGCAGAAGGACGTTTGCACCAAGCGACCGTCTCGTTCGAGCAATTGGACTGGCAAAACGAAGACGATGCGATTGGATGGCTGGCAATCCAACCGGACAAAGACCTCCAACAGCTTGCCAGATGGATAAAGGATGCTTCAGCAGCTTTCGAGAACCTGCGTCGTGACCTGCTTGGCATCCAAAGGTTTCTAGAGGCCGATAACCTCAGCCTTCTCAACGAGTGGCTGAAGGAGGTGGGACGCGCAGAGGTCCGGCTCGTAAGGGATCGCTCTCACCTCACTATCTGGCGATCTGGGGCAAGCCGGGCAGTCATTCCGCCTGTCTTGGCCGACGAAGTTTTTGGGTCCATCGACATTTCGTAGGCTGCGACACAAGACTGTGTTACAACGTCTCGACGTCGCTCCATTTTTCCGTTAAGAATCAACCTAGAAGTGGCTCCTGAGCGCAATCCTCTTCTGGGCACCATCTTTCCCGACTGCCAACGGGATCAGCACGTTAAGCGGATCGCAGGGACGTCGGAGCGGGTCAATGGGTCTCGATTTCGTTGTCTTCAAGCAGCTCGCCTCTTTAAAGGCGGAGTACGGCGCCGATTTGTCGCTGGCCGACGAGGAAACGGGTGAGGTCGACCTGGAGTCGCTGCGCCTGGATGACCCTTGGGCAGCGGCTGTGGCGCTCGATCATCGTGTTGGAAACATCAACACAGTCTACTATCTTCGAGATCTCGTTGCCGATATTCTGATGGATCCCGACTCTGCGCTGCAGACTCTGGTGCTCGACTCCCGCAGCCATGTGGGAGACGTGATCAAGGCGTCTGCTTTCGGCCAGCTCCGCAAAGAGCTCGATGCTCTTCGTTCCGTCGACACCCCTGTGATCGTAGAATTCGTCGCGGGGCTCGATGCCCTGATTGCGTGCGCCGAGCGAGAGGGCAACCCGATCGTCTTCTCTTGAGGTGACGGTGCGACCTGCCCTGGCGGCTAGCTCCTCAACAAACCGCTTCAAACCCAGCGACCGCGGCGGTACGGTCGAAACCATGGCTCAATCGACCAATACGATCGTCACCCGCCGTGACCAGATGTTCTCGACGCTGGCGCAGGTGGATATCGAGCGCATGCGCCGCTTCGGCGAGGCCAGTGCCTACGCCGCCGGCGAGCATATCGTCACCGCCGGCGAAGTGGCGCCCGGCCTGATCGTCGTCCTGTCGGGGACGGTTGATATCACCCAGGATGCCGGGCTCGGCCGACGCGAGACGATCGTCACCCACGGTGCGGGCAACTTCATCGGCGAATTGGCGCAGCTTTCGAGCCGCCCGTCGCTGGTCAATGCCGAGGCCACCCAGCCGGTCGAGGCCTTCGTCATCCCCTCGCAGCGGCTGCGCGACCTGATGGTGCAGGAGGCCAATCTCGGCGAGCGTATCATGCGGGCGCTGATCCTGCGCCGTGTCGGGCTCTTGGAAAGCGGCACCAGCGGGCCGGTCATCATCGGCCCCGCCGGCAATGGCGACACATTGCGGCTGCAGGGTTTTCTGGCCCGCAGCGGCCAGCCGCACCGTGCGCTTGATTCCGACACCGATCCTTGCGCAAAAACCCTGATCGAGCGTTTTCATGTCGACCCGCATCACCTGCCGATCGTGCTCTGTCCGAACGGCAAGCTGCTGCTCAATCCAGGCGAGGGCGAACTCGCCCGCTGCATCGGCCTGCTGCGGCCGATCGACACCACCAAAGTCTACGACGTGGCCATTGTCGGCGCCGGACCGGCGGGGCTTGCGGCCGCGGTCTATGCCGCCTCCGAAGGGCTGTCGACGATCGTGCTCGATTGCCGCGCCTTCGGCGGACAGGCGGGCGCCTCATCGCGCATCGAGAACTATCTCGGTTTCCCGACCGGCATTACCGGAATGGCGCTGATGGCGCGCGCCTACAATCAGGCGCAGAAGTTCGGGGTCGAAATGGTCATCCCCGACGAAGCCAGGCTGCTCAGCGCTGCTGTCGACGGCTACACGCTCGATGTCGGCGACGGCGAAACCGTGCGGGCACGCACGGTGGTGATCGCCAGCGGCGCGCGCTACCGCCGCCTCGATGTCGCCAACCTCGCGCAATTCGAGGGAACGTCCGTGCATTATTGGGCCTCGCCGATCGAGGCGCGGCTTTGCAGCGGCCAGGAGGTGGCGCTGGTTGGTGCCGGCAATTCGGCGGGCCAGGCGGCTGTCTACCTGGCCAGCCAGGTGCGCAAGGTGGCGCTGCTGGCGCGCCGCGGCAGTCTCGGCTCAACCATGTCGCGCTATCTGGTCGAGCGCATCAAGGCGCAGCCGAACATCGAGGTGCTGGCCGAGACCGAGGTCGTGGCGCTGGAAGGCCACGAGGGTAATCTCGAGGCCGTGCGCTGGCGCAATCGCGCAACCGGCACGGAAACGACGCGCCCCATCCGCCATCTCTTCCTGTTCATCGGCGCCGACCCGAACACGGACTGGCTGGCGCAATGTAACGTGGCGCTGGACGCCAGGGGCTTCGTGCGCACCGGACCGGACTTTGCACCGGCGCATGGCCTGATGGAAACGAGCCGCAGCGGCGTGTTCGCCATCGGCGACGTGCGCTCGGGCTCGGTCAAGCGCGTGGCTGCCGCCGTCGGCGAAGGCGCCCAGGTGGTGGCGGCATTGCACGCCTATCTCGCGCGCGACAACACCGTGACGCCTCAAGCGGCCAGGAGACAGTGATGGCGGATGAATGCAGACATGCGAGCGACATCCAGGACGTGACGCCGAGCGCGCTCGGCTGCGAAGAATGCCTGAAAAGCGGATCGTGGTGGGTGCATCTGCGGCTCTGCCGCACCTGCGGCCATGTCGGCTGCTGCGACGACTCGCCCAACCGCCACGCCACCAAGCATTTTCACGCCACCAGCCATCCGGTCATCGAAGGCTACGACCCGCCGGAAGGCTGGGGCTGGTGCTATGTCGACGAGGTTTTTCTCGACCTCGGCGACCGCGTCACACCGCAGAACGGTCCGATCCCGCGCTTTTATTGAGCTGCAGCGGTTTGTGCCTACGGGCATTCGGAGCCCGCCGACTGCGCGGTTTATCGCACGGAGCCTGTGACGGTCCGGTCGATGGCATCGGGAACGGATTTGCGTTCGTTGCCGGCAAGTGCCGCTATGATCAGCAGGCTGGCGACGACCGGCACGAACAGGATGGCGACACGGGCCTGCACATAGAAAATGGCGCGCCATTCGTTGCGCTTGTCGGGGCTGTCGCTCATCGTGCTCACTCTGTCATGCCCCCCAGGGCGGGACATAGAGGCGAACCGTTAAGCAACCCCTTCCGATTTTGTTAACCTGCGGATCTAGAACCCCTCGCAAGCCGGCGCTCAGCTCGCCGGCAACCCGAACAGCCTGCCGCCGGCAGGCACGACATCGTCAATCCCCGCTAGCCGCAAACAATGCCAGGCCATGGCGTGGTTGCTGGAGGTGACGGGGATGCCGATGCGCTGTTCGAGGCCTGCCACCGCTTCGGCGACGCGCAGGCTGGTGCAGGAGATGAAGATCGCCTCCACCCCGGGCGTCGCGGCCATGCGCTCGGCGGCCGCCTCGATCGAGGCGAGCGAGATGCGGGCGGCTTCGCGGTCGTCCTGCCGGTCGAAGGTGGCTACGGCCGCTATGTCGAGGCCACGGCCGGTGAAATAGGCAACGAGGCCTTCGTTGATCTTCGGCGAATAGGGCGTCAGCAGGCCGATGCCCTTGACGCCGAGCGCCTTGAACGCTGCGAGTGCCCCGGTGACCGGCGTGGTGCAGGCGACACCTGGCCGCGCCTTCCGGATCTCGGCGAACACCGCCTCCTCGCCGAGCGTCATCGTCGCCGAGGTGCAGCCGAAGCCGACGACGTCGAGCGGGAGGCTGGGCAGGATGAGGTCGACGCATGGCGCGATCCTCGGGCCGATGGCGCGCAGCGTGTCCGGCGTGATGTTGTGGTCGTTGAAGACACGGGCCTCGTAGAAGGCGACGCCGGGAATGCGCACCAGGGCGCGGAATTCATGCTCCAGCGTCTGGTCGGTGGCGAGGATGGCAAGGCCGATCGCGGCGCGCGAGGCGAGGCCGCCGTCGAGCTCCGACGGCAGCACGCCGAGATCGATCGGTCCGGAAGAGGGAGAGCGGGCGGCGGCAAGGTTGGCGGACATGGCGTACCTCTTCATCTTCTCTTCTGGATCATGCTCTCAGTTCAAAAGTCCGTCCATGGAAATGGCAGGCCGGCGGCCGGCGATCAGATCGGCGGTGATGCGGGCCGAGCCGTGCGACATGGTCCAACCGATATGGCCGTGGCCGGTGTTGAGGTAAAGGTTGCGCAGGCGCTGCCGCCCGAAGGCAGGCAGATTGTTCGGCGTCATTGGCCGCAGCCCCGCCCACATCTCGGCGCGATCGTAGTCGGCGCCTTCGGGATAGAGTTCTTCGGTCACGCCCTTCATGAAGGCGAAATCGGCGGGCTTGTGGCTGGTGTCGTAGCCGGCGAACTCCGCCGTCGCGGTGACGCGGATGCGGTCGCCGAAGCGCGAGATGGCGACCAGATTGTGCTCGTCGACCGAGGCGATGGTCGGCGGCAGCAAGCGGTTGCCGATGGGAATGGTCAGCGAATAGCCCTTGATCGGATAGATCGGCAGGCTGATGCCGATCGTCCTGGCAAGGATCGGACTGTAGGAGCCGAGCGCCAGCACATAGGCATCGCCCTTGAAGCTGCCTTTGTCGGTCAGCACCTGGGTGACGCCGTCGCCCGATGTCTCGATGCCGGTGATGGTCGTGCCGGTGTGGATAGCGCCGCCGCGCTCGACGACCTTGGCGGCCAGCGCCCTGGTGAACTTGGCCGGGTCGCCGGTCTCGTCGGTCGGGCAATAGATGCCGCCGGCGATCTTCTCCCTGGCGGAGGCCAGCGACGGGTCGAGCGCGACGACGCCGTCGCGGTCGAGCACTTTTATCACCTGCCCATCGGACTCGAGCAGCTTCATATGCTCGACACCCGTGTCGAGCGCCTGCTGGCTGCGATGGAAATAGAGGACGCCGCGATCATTGCGGTCGTAGTTGATGGCCTCGCCGGCGATGACTTCGTGCAGCACGGACTGCGAATAGGCGGCGAGCCGATGCTTGAGCAGCGTGTTGCGCCGCGCCTTCTCGGCCGTGCACTCCAACAGGAACAGCCAAGACCAGCTGTAGAGCCTGGGATCGGCCGAGAGTTTGAAGCGCAGCGCCTGATCCTTGAGCACCAGTGATTTCAAAAGGATCATCGGCGCCCTGGGCGACGACCAGACGAAGGAATGGCCCGGTGCGATCATGCCGGCATTGCCCCAGCTGGTCTCAGTGGCGACCTGTGCCTGGCGCTCGAGGAGCACCACTTCGTGGCCGTCCTTCTGCAGCTGATAGGCGGTAGTGACGCCGACAACGCCGCCCCCCAGCACGATCACGCGCATCACGCCTCCGGAGATCGAAAAGTGGGCTCACTTTAGAGTGGAATCCGAAATTGCAAAGTCTGGAGTTGTGGGCCACGGGCGGGCCACCCGGAGAATGCCCAATGGCTGCTCGCTTCAGCGCCTGTTGGCAGCCAATGCACCAAGCGTGCGCTTGATTTGTCTGCGGGGAATGGGGTCATACCTAGATACTCGCAGAAATGGTCTGGCCGAATCTTGGTTTCTGTTGATTATTGTACTTGCTTGGTCCGGTGACCAACGCTTGAGAGCAATAAATGTCAAAATCTCCGTTCCATTCCCATACATTTCATACCAAGCGGCTAGCTAGCCGACTTGCTGCATTGGAGAGGGTCTTTTCGGAAGCGGCAATGGAGCGGGTTTGGACGAAATACGTTCGTCCTGGCCTCCGTGACCAAGAGGTCCTTGACCTGCATGATTTCAATGATTTTCACTGGGGTCGAAGGAATATTTTTACCAAGCTGCACACGTCTCTGTGCTCGGGCAGATATAGTCCGCAACAATCTATACCGGTCCGTGTCGAGAAAAGACTGGGGGTAACCCGAACGCTCGTACTTCCGTCGCCAGAAGATTGCGTCGTGTTACAGTGCATCGTCGAAGCCATTCTTCCAGAGGCGCTTAAGAAGCAACCATCGTCTAATTCATTCTTTAGCAGAAGTCACGGCTTTCAAGAGGCGAGGTTTTCGTTTGAGAAAGATTACATCTGGTTTAAGCGATGGGCAAAGTTTTCAAACATACGATTCGAGATGATAAGCAACCATTCTCACGTATGCGTAACCGATATAGCCAATTATTTTGACAACATAGACTACTCTCATTTAAGGAACATACTGTCGCTTATCAAGAACATTGACGAGGTAACCCTTGATATCCTTTTTTTGGTTTTGGACAAAATTAGCTGGCGCCCTGACTATCTTCCCTCACCCGACAGGAGTCTTCCCCAAGTCAATTTTGATGCACCCCGCCTCCTTAGCCATGTGTATCTTTACGAAGTGGACGCATTTCTGAAAGAGACAACAGCTAACAGTTTCGTCAGGTGGGTCGACGATATGACCATTACGACCACTTCCCTCGCGGCTGGAAAGAGTTTGCTAAGAGACCTCGATCACCTCCTCATGACGCGAGGTCTCCGCTTAAATGCGGGAAAGACACAAATCCTCTCGGCGGCCGAAGCGAGAAAGTTCTTTCACTCCGTCGAGAACAAGTTCCTCGATGACGCCAAGGCGCGTCTTGAGAGATATGGAGTGGGTAGCAAAAGAGGCCAGCGTCTCTTGGCCAGGATTCGGAACAGGTTTGATGTATTCAAGGCTATGTCCAGCTATGGCCATTCCGAAAAGTCACCAAAAGATACCTGACGCTTTTCTCGACGAGTAAAGATGGGCACGCTCTCAGGTTCGCGGCGGGCACGGTTCCGTCCGAGCCGGGGCTTCGGGATAGCGTCTTTCGATATTTTCAGGCTCTCGGCCCAACTCGACCGGCATTCAAAGCGATGCAGGGCTACACAACAGGCCCTGACGTTTTGGACGACGCTTCTTTAACGCTGATCTCGAAGACGCTTACCGAGTGGCACGTAAAGCCAAACAGCAAACTACATAGGGATATTCGGGCTCTGGGCGAGCTCTTCGGAAGCGCCAGTTACATTGAAAAGAACCCCTTCTTCCTTGTCGCTTCGCTTTGGCTTTTGGCGAAATACGGAATGAGGAAGCACATAAAAGCAGTCATAGACGACAGCTTTGACGTTTGGAGTCATTCGGAGTTTTTCGCGCGGCAGGTCGCTTCGACCTACGGAAAGTTCCGCTTTCACAGGGAAGGCGAACTGATACGACAAAGAGTCGAGCAGTTGAAGTTTGCGGCGGCCAACTCTGTATTAAGTTCCTTTGACAGGCTCGTTGCAGTTCCTAACTCCCTGAGGTCAGAAGTACGGCTCTACATACTCAACGGCCGCAACCTGAGATCGTATTCGATACAGAGGTTCCTGACATGCCTTCACGTACTAACATCAGCGAACGTTGATGTGTCCGTAAGAAGGAGCGTTCAAATCGAGGTCCTCAAATACGTTGACGACCCAATCTATGTACGCGTGATTAGGAAGATAAGGATCTGACCGCAGAGATCTTGCGGCGGGCAGGGGCTGGGCTCGCGCGCCCTATCAAGTGATCGTCGGACTTCAGGCTCTACGCGCGGTCCGCTTTGAGATGACGCCGCCGCTTAGCCGCTCAGCGCCTGATCGAGATCGGCGATCAAATCATCGCCATCCTCGATGCCGGCCGAGAGCCGCACCAGCGAATCCGAGATGCCGATGGCGCCGCGTTTTTCGGCGGGGATCGAGCCGTGGGTCATCAGCGCCGGGTGCTCGATCAGGCTTTCGACGCCGCCGAGGCTTTCGGCGAGTGTGAACAACTGCGTGCGTTCGAGGAAGCGCTTTGTCGCCGCCAGGTCGCGATCGAGCTCGACCGAGATCATGCCGCCGAAGGCATGCATCTGGCGCCTGGCGATGTCATGCTGCGGATGGCTGGCGAGGCCGGGATAGATGACGCGGCGCACATCTTTCCGGCTTTCCAGCCATTGCGCGATCTTCAGGCCGTTCGAGGAGTGCCGCTCCATCCGCAGCGCCAGTGTCTTGATGCCGCGCAGCGCCAGGAAACTGTCGAACGGGCCCGATATGGCGCCGATGGCGTTCTGCAGGAATTTCAGCTGGGCGGCCAAGTCCTTGTTGTCGCCGACCACAGCGACGCCGCCGACCATGTCAGAATGGCCGTTCAAATATTTCGTCGTCGAGTGGACGACGATGTCGATGCCGAGCTCCAGCGGCCGCTGCAGATAGGGGCTGCAGAAAGTGTTGTCGGCGACCGAGATCAGGTTTTTGCGCTTTGCAAGTTCTGCCACACCCTCGAGATCGACGACGCGCAGCAGCGGGTTGGTCGGTGTCTCGACCCAGAGCAGTTTTGTCTCCGGGCGGATCGCGGCGTCGACCGCAGCCAGATCGGTGAAGTCGGCGAAGCTGACCTGGAGGCCCGCCGAGCGCTTGCGCACCCGCTCCAGCAGCCGGAAGGTGCCGCCATAGATATCGTCGGTGGCGACGATGTGGGCGCCGGCATCGAGCAGTTCCAGCACGGTCGAGATCGAGGCCAGGCCCGAGGCGAAGGCGAAGGCGGCGGTGCCGCTTTCGAGATCGGCGACGGCGCGCTCGAAGGCGAAGCGGGTCGGGTTCTGGCTGCGGGCGTACTCAAAGCCCTTGTGCACGCCGGGCGACTGCTGGCCGTAGGTGGAGGTGGCGTAGATCGGCACCATCACCGCGCCGGTCAGCGGATCGTGGCTCTGGCCGCCATGGATGGTGCGCGTCGAAAAGGCCAGTCGGTTCTTGCCCGATGGCGGTGTGCTGGTGGTCATCGTGCGCGCCTCAAATGGTTGATCAGGTCGATGCGGGTTATCAGGCCGACGAACTCGTCGCCGTCGAAGATGATGGCGACCTCGTTGCGGTCGAAGACCGGCAATAGCGCGTCGAGCGTCTGGCTGGCCTGCAGTGTGTGCAGGCTGGAGGTCATGGCGGTGCGGACCGGGGCGTTGAAACGGTCCCAGCGGCCGTCATAGGGGCCGTCGACCTTGGCCAGGATATCGCCTTCATCGACGATGCCGACCAGCCTGCCGCCGTCCAGCACCGGCAGCTGCGAGACATCGGAGCGGCGCATGCGGCCATAGGCGTTGAGCAGGCTTTCGTCCGGGCCGATAGAGACCGTGTCGCCGGTGCGGTGCGAGCGCATCACGAGGTCGCGCAGATCGCCATGCTGTTCGTGCTCGGCAAGGCCCTGCTCGGCCAGCCAGAAATCGTCGAACACCTTTGACAGATATTTGTTGCCGCTGTCGCAGACGAAGGTGACGACACGCTTGGCAACGGTCTGCTCGCGGCAATAGCGAAGGGCTGCCGACAGCAATGTGCCCGACGACGAGCCTGCCAGAATGCCTTCCCGGGACAAGAGATCGCGCACCGCCAGCATGCTTTGCTTGTCGGGGATGGAGTAGGCTTTTTTGACCAGCGACAGGTCGGCATTGGGCGGCACGAAGTCCTCGCCGATGCCTTCCACGGTCCAGCTGCCGGCCTCTTCCATCTTGCCGGTCTTGATCAGCGGCGCCAGCACCGAGCCGACCGGATCGGCCAGCACCATCTCGGTCTTCGGCGACACTTTCGCGAAATAGCGGCCAAGCCCGGTCAGCGTGCCGCCGGAGCCGACGCCGACCACCACCGCGTCGATGTCGCCTTCGAGCTGGGCGAAAATCTCGGGGCCGGTGGTGGTCTCATGCGCCAGCGGGTTGGCCGGATTGGCGAACTGGTTGGCATAGAAGGCGCCGGGCACTTCCGATGCGATCTTCTCGGCCATATCCTGATAATATTCCGGATGGCCCTTGCCGACATCGGAGCGCGTCATGCGCACTTCGGCGCCGAGCGCGCGCAGATGCTGGATTTTTTCGCGCGACATCTTGTCGGGCACGACGAGGATGATGCGATAGCCCTTGGGAATGCCGACCTGGGCAAGGCCGAGTCCTGTATTGCCGGCGGTCGCCTCGACAATAGTGCCGCCGCGCTTGAGCCTGCCCTGCTTTTCGGCCGCGGCGATCATCGACAGCGCGATGCGGTCCTTGATCGAGCCGCCGGGGTTCTGGCTTTCGAGCTTGATGAACAGGCGACACTTGCCGATGTCGAACTTGGTCAGTTCGACGACGGGCGTCTGCCCGATCAAGTCGAGCACCGAGGCATAGGGCGGGCGCAGCCGGGATATTGCGCTGTCCGAGGGGGCACTGCCGGGTGCAGCGGTTCTATGCGCGCTCATGTCGGATGCTCCATGGGTCAACCTAGCGTCTTTTCCAGCCGATCGCCGTTGGAAAGAAGATAGACCGTGCCAATCCGACGGCCAGACGGGGAATGAAATTCCACGGCTGCGGTCACGCAAACCGGGAGAGGGGGGCGCCGTAGAACGAAAGCCTAGGCGGACTACCCCAGCAGCTGCTTGCTGAGCCTTGCGCACTGGACGCGGATATCCGGGATGGCGTCTATCTCGAAGAAGGTGCCCCTGGTCAGCGGCCCGACGGCGAGGATCTTGGCCGATACACTCCCGTCGCTGCCGATGATCTCGCAATTGGCCGATACGTCGAGGCCAAGGCGCAGCGGGTCCGGCCGCGCCAGTCCGCGCTCGACCAGCGAGCGCACGACGCTGTTGGAGGTGGTCGAGATGTCCCTGGCGATGCCGGTGCAATCATAGAGGCGGGCGACTTCGAGCGTTTCGAGCGCCTGCGTGTGGCGGGACTGGACCTGCACCGTGAATTGATCGCCGGCCTCGATGCTGACGACGCGGCCGGCGACAGGACGGATGCGGCCCGACTGCACCGCCTCGGTGACGCGGGCATGGACCTGCGGCGCCAGGCGATGCCGGTGGATGTCCCACCAGGCCTTGGTGTGCTCGACGAAGCGGCGCTTGGCGGAGGACGGCCAGTTCTGCCAGATCTTCTGGTTGAAGGGCCGCAGACCGTCGACCACGTCGCGCCAGTCTATGCCCGCCCTTTGGTTTTCGCGGATCAGGTCGCGGAACCAGCCGACGAAATAGGAAAGCTGGGTGCCGAGCGGGATGTCGGCGACGTCGAGCTTGATCGGTTTGCCCTTGCGGTGCGGCGACGGCAGCAGGCCGCGCCGGGACACGGCGATGATCTCGCCCTTGTGACCGCGTTGCTCGAGCGAGAGAAAGGCATCGACCATGCTGAGGCCGGTTCCCAGCACAAGGACTCGGGCGTCCGCATCGAGCGCGGTGTCGGCTTCCGTCCCCATCCTGATGGCGTGGCCCTGGCCGGCGCCAGGCTGCTCGTCATGACCGGTGGCAAGCACGGCGAGATGGGCAACCACACTGGTGCCGTTGGCCAAAGCCACCTCGACGCCGGAGGCAGTGGGCGAGATCGACAGGCTCTCCTCGCGGATCAGGCGCAGGCGGCCCGTCTCGCGTTCACGGGCCTCGAGCTCGTCGAGCAACTCCTTCAGATAGCGGGCATAGAGGCTGCGCGGCGCATAGAACGGCCCCTGGTCCGGATTGGCCAGGCCGCGCTCCAGCAGCCAGCGCGCGAAATTGCCTGGGTCGTCGGCATAGGCGCTCATGCCGGCGGCGCTGACGTTGAGCACATGCGCCGACAGCAACGTCGAATAGGCCATGCCCTGGCCGAAATGCGGACGCTTTTCGATCAGCGTGACGCGCAGATCCGGATTGGACGATTTCAAAAGATGCGCGGCGAGCACGACGCCGCTGGCGCCGCCGCCGACGATGATGATCGAGTTGGCGCGCCCGATGGTCATGCGCGCACCGCCTGCCTTGGCGTGTTCAGGCCTGGATCTTCGCCGCAACCGGAAGGTTGTTGATGTCCCTCGCGACCGCAAGGTCGTCGAGACCAATATCGCGCATCTCGGCGAGGCTGCGCTGATCCAGCACCTCGGCGATCGCCTGCCGGACCTCGAGCATCAGATGTCGGACTTGGCATGTCGCCTCGTTGCAGTCTTCGCAGCGCTGGTACTGGGTGCGGCTGGCGCAAGGGATCGGCGCAAGCGGCCCGTCGAGCACGCGCACGACATGGCCGACCTTGATCTCTTCGGCCGGTCGCGCGAGGCGATAACCACCCTCCTTGCCCTTGCGGCTCTGCACGAAGCCGGCATTGCGCAATTCGCCGAGGATGGCGTCGAGAAATTTCTTCGGAATGTTGTTGCCGGTGGCGATATCGCCGACGAAGGCGAGCTGCCCAACCGGCAATTGCGCGAGATGAACGAGCGCCTTGAGACCGTACTTGCCCTTTTTGGTGAGCATGAGCCGAACGTTTCTCTATCCTGCGATGGCCTGAGGCCATCAATTGCGAAACGCCTGGCGTGCCTCCCCGCCGCGTCCAAGCTGCCATGACACATAAATTCTAGTGACATGATATACAAGCCGATCGCTATTGATTTTGTTTGGTTTTCAAGCCGCAGGAGCGATATTAGGCCAGGCTTGTGACGCCGAGGACACAGAAACGCGGCTCGGACTCGATGCCACGAGCGATCGCCGGGATGCGGTGGGTATGGTCGCTCATCGGATCAACTCCCTAATGTCGATAAGAATACTATAGTTACTCCCGAAGACAGGGAATGGGGTTTCAATTCGGCGTGAGTTTGAAGCATGGATTTTTCGAATGAGGCTTTCTCCTGAAATCTCGGTTCTTGGCAGGCGGTTGTCATATTCGCTTCGTCATCCCAGGGCGGAGCAGGAGCGAAGCGACGTCGCGGAGACCCTGGATCCTGTGTGTTCGTTCAGTGCTATGTTTGAGGTGGGAAGGAGGCCGAGAGGATCCTGGTCGTCCCTGTTGGGACAGGCCGCGGCATGGCTCGGCCCCTTCCCACCAATGAACCATCAACCTGAACAGTTGCACGGGGCTGTTACCA
>NZ_JBWLUZ010000045.1:0-28162 GCF_057784325.1 Mesorhizobium sp. CNPSo 4689 | reverse complement strand
TGAAAAATGCGCTTGGCCAGATCAAGGCCCACGGTGGTAATCTGCATGGCGGATGGCTCCTTAGCTCGGGTTGCCTGACAGCAAACCCACTGTGGCACTGTGATGCCGGGAGCGGGAGCCATCCACCTCATCTGCTTTCAGGAACCGGCCAAGCTGGTCCTAGGGTGGACATGCGGCGCGAAATAGACGTTTAGCAACGGAGCCGCGACGTTGATGGGTCGGACTTTGCCGCTCCCCACCGGTCTTTGCAGCACCGAGACGGGTCCATTACGCCCGACATCGTAGAAAATATCGCAGGTTTTCTGGGTGGGGGGAAAGGCGGCAGCGCTCTCCCGCTACCACCTTCAAAGTCCAAACAATTCTCCGGTCCCCTCATGGCTTCCCTGAAGCCCAGCGTTTACGGGATGTACGGCCAAAAGCCGTGGAGAGCGGAACCACCGTTCTCGCCCGAACTGCTCTCCGAATGTCCATCATTCTCCGAAGCTGGGGAGTAGCTCCAAAAATCCCCAGGTTTTGACGACAGCAATATCAATGCCTTAGCGCCGGCCTTGCTGCTAGCGGTTTTGCGGTTCGCTCGCCTGCCAAAAAAGACCACAACTAAGCCATCGCTCGCTAGGTCCGGCTTGCGCCGGGCAAGAGCGAAGCGCCAGTGCCGAACTAATCATCCGTCATTCCGGCAACCCCGCCTTGCGCAGGCCGTCCATCAGATGGTCGTGATCTTCCTGATGCTGGTACCAGGCCGCGCCCCGCCAGAACTCATCCCAATCCTTGAGCCGGCGGCCCGGGAATACCGCCATGTCGTCCTCGGCAACGCGTAGAAATTCTTCCAGCATCGCATTCGCTTCGGCTAACTGTCCGGCATAGGCGTAGCTTGCCGCCAAAATCCCTCGAACTTCATTGATCGGTTCCGGAATCGACTTCAATGACGCAATGGCGTCACCATACCGGCGGGCGGTGAAATATGCCCAGCCTTTGCCCCATGGGAACCAGGTGAAGTCGTACGGGTTCTGCCGCCTCGACAGTTCGAACTGTTCGATTGCGGCCTCGGGCCGTCCGATGGTGTGAAGGAAATACGCGTAGTACCCCCTTGCTTCCGTGTCATTCGGATTGTTTTGAACGGCCTTTTCGAGATGAAACCGCGCCTCCTCGTATTCTCCCCTGGCGTTGTGGACCATTCCAAGGATCCAGCGAGCGTTGTTGTCGGCGTCATCGAGCGTGACCGCCCGCTTCGCAAATTCAATGGCTTCAACACGACACCGATCGCGATCCTCCGACCAGTGGGCCATTTGGGTCACAAAACAACAATATGCGTAGTAGGCGTGCGCCTGAGAGCTGGTCGGGTCGATTTCGATCGCATGGCGCGTCAGCGTCCGGGCCTGTTCGGTGTCACTTCTGGTGAACTTCATGACGAACGCCCTGGCGCGCAAGACCAGGTCATAGGCTTTGAGCGCACTCGGACTGAGGCTGACCGCGCGTTCACGCCAAGCCGCCTCGACCCGACCGCCCACCGTGGAGGCGACCGCGCTAGCCAACTCGTCCTGGATGCCAAAGAGATCTAGCAGGTCGCGGTCATAACGCTCGGCCCGCCCAGCCGGGGCGAAGGGATCTTGCCCGTCTTCGCCACCTCGCTTACTGGGCGGCCGAACAGAGATTGGTTCATCTGGTTCAGTGGCGGCTGACCCCGAACCGCTTCGCATACCTGGCAGTGATGCGGTGTCGCACACCCCATTTGTTGAACGAGTCTCCCCCGATTGCTGCTGATCATGAGCGCGCGCAATCTGCGGGCCAGCCATGAACACGACATCCATCGCCCGGTTGTTGGGTGGAGACGTGGTAGGAGCCTCCAGGATCGCTGCACCGGGGCCAGGTCATTCCGGCCGAGATCGATCCATGTCCGTCCTGCTGACGCCGGGAGCCCCTGATGGCTTCACCGTTATCAGCTTCGCGCCGACGATTGGCGGGCATGTAAGGACCACGTGCGCGAGCGACTTGGACTGTCTCGCGCACCCAACCCCAGATACGTGACGCGAGCAGATCGATCACCATTTGATTGCACGCAGCCCGACACGCCTCGGTCCGCTGCGCATCACAAGTCACGGATAGCCCGAAGCTTATGGGATCAGGCTGTGACGATCCGATCAACGCCGGCGCAGGCCTATCTGGCTAGCCGCGGTCTGGAGCTTGATTCAGAGGCGCTTGATGGCCGCAGCTTGCGCTTCCATCCTACCTGCCCTTTCCGACTGGACACCGGCGAGACCGCCAGGCTGCCTGCGATGGTTGCCGCCATGGTCGACATCCGCACAAGCGAAATTTGCGGCATACACAGGACTGCACTGAAGTCGGATGGCAGCGGCAAAGCCGAAGTCCCAGGTCTTGGCAACGCGAAGAAGATGTTGGGCCGGGCCGCAGGCGCCTGTGTGAAGCTCTCCGCGGACGAGAACGTGAGCATCGGCCTCCATGTCGCCGAGGGGATCGAGACCGCACTGGCCTGCGTGGCCATGGGCTTCCGGCCGATGTGGGTGGCTTTATCGGCAGGCGGAATTGCGAAGTTCCCCGTGCTTTCCGGTATCGAGGCGCTGACCGTGTTCGCCGACCACGACGCCGCCGGCCTGGCCGCAGCTGCCGAGTGTGCGAGCCGCTGGGACGGCGCCGGCAAGGACGTGAACAGAATCATACCGGCATTCGAAGGTTCGGATTTCGCGGATGGGCAACGCCCATGAAGCATTCACCGGAACAACTGCTCGAATCCATAAACGCGACACGTCTCGTTGGAGCACCAGCCGCCGATGCCGGGCAGCGGCGCCCTGCCCTCAAGTGGTTCGCGTCGCACGAATTCACATCGATGAGACTGAAGCCGCGTGACTTCATCCTGGAGCCGATCATTCGCACAGGAAGTTTGGCAATGTTGTCGGCGTTCCGAGGCGTCGGCAAAACTCAGGTAGCAATCGGCATCGCACATGCCGCCGCAACCGGAGGCGCATTCTTGAATTGGAGGGCGCCGGTCCCTCGCAATGTGTTCTACGTCGATGGCGAGATGCCGGGCGCGGATCTGCAGGAACGGCTTCGCATGTTCAACCAGGTCTGTTCCGGACGACTGCGCATCTTGCCAATGGACGAACAGGAGATCGGCGTCAGCCTCAATCTCTCGCAGACGGAGTCGCAGGAGCGGCTGGAAGCTATCTCGGCCCTACAGAGCTACTCATTCTAGACAACCGCTCCACGCTGACGAGCGGCGGCCGCGAAAATGAGGCCGAAAGCTGGGACACGATGCAATCCTGGCAACTAAGGCTCCGTCGCCGAGGCATCAGCGTTCTTTTGATCGAGCACGAAGGCCGCGGTGGAAATCCGCGTGGCACAAGCAAGCGGGAAGACGTCCTGGACACACTCATCACATTGAAGCACCCGGACGACTACAAGATTGAGGATGGCGCCCGCTTCGAGGTTCACTTGGGCAAGGCGCGCGGCGTGTTCGGTGAGGCCGCAAAGCCCTTCGAGGCAAAGCTGGAAGTTCGCGACGGAGAGGCGTTGTGGACGGTGAAGGAACTTCAGGATGTCGAAGCCGATCTCGTCATGGCCATGACGCGCGACGGCGAAAGCGTACGCGACATCGCCGCTGCACTCGGTTTAAGCAGATCGAAGGTCAATCGCATTCAAACACGGTTGAAAGCAATTCGGCCTTTAGGCAGGGAGCCTTGAATTGCAGCTGTCCCACTGTCCCACGCCCTAGACAGTGGGACAGTGGGACGGCCGCGCGTCGATGCTTGCGGGCTATAAAGGAGGACGTCTTCTGCGACCTCGCAACGGTGACGATGCCGACCAAGGCTACGAGGAACAGTGTTGAATGACGATCGTGCCGGCTGGCGTGAGCCCTCCCGAGTCTACTCCGCCTCCTCGTTGCCGGCTCCATGGAAGAAGGATTGGATTTCCTCCATGTCGACGCTGCCATCGCCGTTCTCGTCGACGGCGTTGAAGATCCGTCCGATGAAATCCTGGACCTCGGTCTGCGAAAGCGCGCCATCGCCGTCCGCGTCCACAATGGCAAACATCATTCGCATCTTTGCGCCATGCATCATCTTGGCTCCCATACCCCCACGGCCTCCTGTCATCCGCCGCCCTTCAGGCGGGCCCATTCTGTAGTCCCGATGCCACCGGTCGCCACCGCGCCGCTCTGCTCGGGGACCGTGATGCTTTTGCATCCTTTCCTGCAGCATCTCACCCATCATCTGGCGCATCATTTCACGCATAGAGTCTTGGGTTTGTTCGGTCGCTTCGGGCGACTGTTCGGGGTCATGATCCTGTGCCTTTACTGCGGGCACAGGTGTTCCGCTCGACTCGGCCAGCGCGGGCGAGGCCAACATAGCCAACACCGCGGCAACTGCAGTCGCTTTGCTCGCTATTGTCATTGTGTTCTCCTTTGGATGTGAATGGTTGGACCGAACGTTGTCGGCATTCCTGCCAAACCCGCAGCTCACTCCATGGTTCCTGGTGAGTTGGCAAATGGGTGCTACCTCTCCTCGATCGAGCGAAAACCTGACTGCTTCGGGTCAGGGTTTGCCCTCAAGTTTCTCTGAAGTGAGGCCAGAGAACGGTGGACCTCTGCCATCACCAACGGGAACGAGCACGTAGCGCCAGGTGCTGACTCATGGATGACTGATCGGAAACGGCGCGATCCGACCCATATCAGGCGGACGGATTGAGGATCGGTATGGCCCCTTGCTTGCGCAACGCCCCATATGACGGCAATAATTTGGCTGCCGGCGGGGGCGACGTAGCTGACGATGGGGTTGGGGGGTAAGCGTCATGGAAATGCTGATGCCGCTGCTTGTGGTCGGGGCGATGCTCTTGATCGTTGGCAGCCTGATCTATCGCGGAGGAAAAGGCATTGCCGGGCTGTTTCCCGGTTCGGCTTCAAAAGGCAAGCCACAGCCAAGGCGTGCGCGAACCTCTTCCCCACCCGCCGATGCGACCGAACCGTCAAACGCTCGGGACAGTTCCGCCTTGCCGGTCGGCAAGGCTCGTCAGCGCACGCTGGCATCGTCTGAAGCGACCCATGCTGCATCGCCCCGGCCTAACTCTGCAGCAGAAAAGCTGATCGCCGATTTGCAGCAGCAAGCAAAGGACAGCGACGACCAGCGGAAGGCGAAATTCCAAGCGCATGTCGAACGCAAGATTCCGCCGATTTCCGACGATGGCCGCGAAGCGATCGAACGTGGGCAAGCTGTGCGCATTGCGATCAAGCATGTCTTTCCGCCGCGTCTTCCTCAACGGAGCATGAGCTATTTTGGCGGGCTGCCGATCGTCCCCGATGAATTTGACTGGCCGACGGTTCACAATCGGAAGGGATTGCTCGAGCGCCTCAATTTCATGGCGCAAATTGACTGTTCGGATCTGCCACCGGGACCTGGACGAGATCTACTGCCCGAAAAGGGTTACCTCTATTTCTTCGCGCCGATGTCCGACACGTTTGGACCGGACGCGATGCACTTCGTGACCCGGTATGAACCGCGTCAGGTGACGCAGAAGTGGCAGCCGCTCGACATGCCCTTCACCGCCAAGATTCAGGGATCGGATCCGATTGACGAAATCTTGCGGGGCAAGCGGACTCATTATGATCGGGTCGAGGTCGAGTTTGCCTGGATCGAGGAGCCGACCGACGCCGAAGTTGCGGCGCGCGCGGACGAAGGTCATGCTTTCGAGGTCGCGGACAAAATTCGCGCCGAAAAGGTTGAGGCCTTCTACGGTCCGCCGATCGCCCCCGATCCGCTGCTTTCCGCTCATCATGCGCCGAAGGACACGCTTTGGACGCCATATCCGGGATTTCCGGCCAATTGGCATTCCGCGCGGATCGTTCGGAAGCTGGTGGAAGCACATCACCGCGAAGAGACGGCGGCTGTCACGGCAAAGCTGAAGGCCTTTGGCGACGTTGCCGATGATGACCCGGAGGCCAATCGCCTACGGGTGGTGCAGCGCGAACTGTCGGCGTCCGGTTCCAAGATGTTCAACGCATTCTTTCCGACGGTCAATGCTGCACTGAAGCAATATAACGCGCCTCCTCCAGAGGTGAAGCAGCAAATCCTTGCCTTCCTGGAAGACTTGCGCGTCCACGGCATGCCCTCGTCTTCGGCGAAGCAGCCGCATGATCGTCAACTTCCGCTGGTGATGAATCAATGGCTTTCAATCGCGGCGATCCAAGGCGCCGAGGGGGGACTGACAGACCCGGACGGTGCGGTGCTCATAGGTCCGGACGTCGTAGCTGCCCTGTCTCACCGCCACTCATCCCGTAGCCATCAGATGCTTGGCAAGGGTGAAGTCGTCCAGGTCGCAGCCGACGAGATGAAGGACCGCTACCTGCTGTTGCTCCAGCTTGGGCCGGATATGGCGCTCAATTGGAACGTCGGCGAGATGGGGCCGCTTCAATATTGGATTACGCCTGAGGACCTTGCGGCCAAGCGATTCCAGAACGCAATTCTGACAATCGAAGCCTATTGACTGGTGTTGGTCAGTGACCTTCTGGCCGCTCTACCACCCTCTCGCGACCTTCTCGCCGGCCATCCGCAATGGCGGGATCGGATCATGGCCTGCCGACGAACCGCCGCAAGGGGGTTCGCAACGAGTCGACCTCGGCCGTTCGGGGTGATTAGGTTTTGACCCTATCGATAAGTTCCGGCGAGCCTTCCAACGGTCATGCTGAAGAGCATTGAACAGATGGTCGTCCACCTTCGTAAGGCCGCACCGGCCCCGTTCGGCTGGGATGAACAAAAAGCCGAGCTAGATCAAAAGCGTAAAGGCCGGCCACCTTGCAGCAGCGGGCGGGTTGGAACATTTTCCCCGGTGATGACGTTTCAGCGACCATCAAAGGGGGCAATTTGATGAACACGCCGTGGAAGACTTCGGTCGAGATCGAGGAACTTGGAATAAGCATTATGTTCGGGTCATCGAAGACGGCGTGGTAAGCGTCAAGGGCTTCCGTTCTCGGGCAGATGCCAAAGCCTTCGCCCAAGGCGAACAGGCGCGGCTCGGGCTTGATACGCGTCTCTGGACGTAAAAGCCCTCAGCCACTGCGTCAGCGCTTCCATGTCTTGATACAATCGCGTTTAGCGCGAGCTCACCTTGTATTAGCAACCTCTTGACTAAGGCCCTGCGCGATCCAGAATCTTTGCATGGCTCTTGGCCATGCAGGACTTTTCCTTCCGAGCGCTGCCGGACTTGCGCTCCTGCTTGGCCTGACCTCGCAGTCCACCGCTGCCGAGCCCGTCGATGTCGAGCTTTTGTTGGCCGTCGATGTTTCGCTGTCCATGTCGCCGGAAGAACTCGAAATTCAGCGTCACGGCTATGCGGCGGCATTGACGCATGACCATGTGCTGCAGGCCATTGCCGACGGCGCCTACGGCAAGATCGCCGTCACCTATGTCGAATGGGCTGGAACGACCTGGCAGCGTGTCATCGTGCCGTGGACGGTTATCGCCGATCGAGCCGACGCCGAGCGGGTTGTCGAGCAGCTTTCTGCCCACCCGCCGGGCAGCGCCCGCCGCACCTCGATTTCCGGCGCGCTGGAATTCGGCAGCGATCTCTTTGCCGAAAGCGGCTTTCAAGGCGCCAAGCGCGTCATCGACATTTCGGGTGACGGGGCCAACAACCAGGGCGCGCCCGTCGACCTCATCCGCGAACAGGTGGTGAAGCAAGGCATCACCATAAACGGGCTGCCGCTGATGACTCGCAGCGTCTATGACGTCAACAATCTTGACCGCTACTACAGCGACTGCGTCATCGGTGGTCCCGGCGCCTTCATGATCCCGGTCAATGACTGGACGCAGTTTCCCGAAGCGATCCGCCGCAAGCTGGTGCTGGAGCTTGCCGGTCCGGATTCTCCGCAATGGGCAGCGGAAGAAGCGGCGCATCCGCCTGTTGTGCTGGCACAGGACAGGCCCATCGCCGACTGCCTGGTCGGCGAGAAAATGTGGCGCGACCGCAACTGGATGTTCGACAGCGATTTTCGCTGAGGATCATGCGATCCTGGAGATGGACGCATGACAACCAACCGCAAACGCGGGTCTGGATGATGACCTCTGGCAGACAAATCCCGTCCGCGTTAAAATGGGATAGGGGGACATTCACCAACCCAGCAAGGGAGGTCCGCCATGAAAGTCAAAGACGCAATGCATAAGGGTGTCGACTGGGTCAGCCCCGAAACCGCTGTCACCGAACTGGCGAAAATGATGCGAGCCCAGGATATCGGGTCGATTCCCATCGGAGAGAACGACCGACTAATCGGAATGGTGACCGACCGCGATATTGTCTGCAAAGGGCTGGCGGACGATGGCTTCGACGGCCGCACCGCAACGGCGCGCGATGTCATGACGACCGGCATTCACTGCTGCCGCGAAGACGACGATCTGGCAAAGGCCGTACGGCACATGGAAGAACTGAAAATCCGCAGGTTGCCGGTGATCAACAAGAATATGCGGATGGTCGGCATCCTTAGCGTCGGTGACGTCAGTCAGTCGGCACCGAGGGAACTGGTGTCCGAATACGTCAAGAGCGTTTCCGCCCATCACCACTGAAGGGCGGCTCGCCAGTGGTCTAGAGCGAAGGCCTCAGTCTGCCGCCGCTCTGGCCGCAGCGTGCGGGCAGAGGTGTCCGGTAATCGAGGCCGACGCCGACACTTCATGCTACGCGGTCCCGCCATCGCTTCACCGAAACGCGCGCTGGCGGGGCCCGGGTGGGCGCGTCAGAAATCCTCTCCAAAGGCGCGCCTCGCGCGTCCTGGCCGCCCGGTGCCGCTGGCCGGACATGGTTTGCCTGCCAATCCTTCCAGGCGCGCTCCTGCCCGACGGACAAAGCCGGTATCATCGGAAATAAAGAGATCGAAGCCCGACTGCGAACTGTCTCGTTTTGATACAATCTCCAATTGGTAGACTCGCGCGATGCACCGGCAGTTAGTGCTTCCGTCGGCCAAAAGGAGGGAAAAGGCCCGCGGACTGGGAGGAAACGATGTCTGTGCAAAAAGAAGACTATCGAACGAACAGAGCCGACTATGCGATTGCTGCGAAGCGTGGCGCGGATAGCGATCGCAACGATCTGCTGGCAAGAAAAAAGATGTCCCTGTGGCTAAGAGATCGGCGAACCGCCAAATTGGCCGCAAACCCGTCGGAAAGCGTGCCAGGACCGCAAGCCAGACGGCGCGGTTAGCGCATCGGGCGCCCGCCGTCCGACCCCCCGCGGCTCCCGAACGCGCAGGAAAAGGAAAGCCCCATGGCTTCGACCGCAGCGTTGATCTGGTATCTGGCAATCGCCGGTCCGCAGGGGGGAATGGTCGTGCTGCCCAGCAGCTTCGACACGCGTGAACAATGCGCTGCCGCCATCACCGAATACCAAAAGCAGCCGGCGCCTGCCGGTTGGTCGGTGCAGTGCGTGCCGAGCGCCTCACCTTTTGGCAACAACGGTTCGGCGGAGTAAGAGAGATCCCTTGGCCGCTTCGCGCGCTTGGACGCGATGGAGCGCCTACAGAGGGAGAATCGCAGCGGTGGCCTTCACGGTGATTTGGTACGGGAAACAGGGCATCTTTGAAAAGACGCCATTCGATGCCGAGAAGGCCGCAAGAGATCACGTACTGGCGACGTTTCCCGCTCGAAAGCAGAATGACGGTATCGTGGCGGTGGAAGTCCGCAAAGACGATGGCACGGTCGTTTTCAGTCGAGCAGGAGGCAGCTGAAGTCGTTGGGCATTTGTATTGAGGTGCCGGCGATCACTGAATGCGTCGGGTCCGCTGCCGGGGAGACAGCGGACTCAAACCAGAGCCGGGAGGGGACACGGCCCTTTATGATCCCTGTGCGGGGATCATGGTGATAACACCGGGCGGGTACGAACGTTCCGTCGGCTGAAAGATATATCCGGCCACTTGCGACGTTCTTGTCGATACCTGGCCGCCGTTCGCTCAAAGCGCGCCCGCACAGCTACTTTGCAGGCGGCGCGTTAGGGGTTGGGCAGTCAGGGTGTGGCCATTCCTCACACGGAGAGGTTCGATCGCCAACGCCACCATTACGTTCCACGAGTTTTGCGAATCCGTAGGCGAAGGCGAAAAGAAGCGCCAGGATAACCGCTATTCGGACGGCTATTCGGGATCATAGCAGGATCTCGCTTACGATTTGACCATCCGCAGGTAGAGGCGAGCGCCTAGCGCCTCTTGTCCGGCGTCACGGCATGGTTGGTGAAAGCCAGGTTTCGATCCGGGCGACCTGCCTCCCGGCATGGTTGGCAGTACAGCACCCAGATCCCAATGCATGCATCCATGGTCAGTTCCCCTGGCAGCACCAGCTCAACGGTGATTGGAACGTGGAACTCGATAGCGCAGAGCATTCATCAATGCGGACCGTGCTAGTAACCCTCCTAAAGAAGCGGAAGAAGCCCGTTGCCCGGCTTGTCGGGCGCGCTAATTCAGCGGGTGGCAATCCCTAAAATTGCCGCAGTGGCCGACGCGGCTCAGGCTGTCTCAACGGCAGCCGCGTCGGCCATTTGCAGCCTCGCGCTATTCCATCTCATCCCAAAAATCCTGCAGCGAGGCATGGCGTAGGTCTTCCTCGCCCCGCAGGTGCTTAACACGCCCGATCAGTCCCGGGTTGACCCATTTGCGTCGCCGGCCGCCTCATGCCCTTCGGCGGTGGCCCTACGTGTTCCCGGACGCGCTCCCACAGCCGTTCTCGCATTTCCCGGTTCAAGGTGATGAACGCCGAGCCGACATAGCGGCCTGTGTCTCGCTCGGCCATCAGGGCAAAGGCGGGTTTGCCTGCCTCGCGCTCGACGCCGAGCAGTTCGTATTCGTCGATCGAGTAGGCCTTCGTCTTCAGCCAGGTCGTGGTGTTGCCGCTCCGGTATTTGCTGTCCTTCCGCTTCGAAACCATGCCCTCGAGGCCGGCCTGCTCGACGAGACGGAAAATCGCCTTGGCATCGCCCGGCAACGCCTGGCTGAATTGGATGCGCCCGTCTTCCGGGATCATCTCGGCCAGGATCTCGCGACGGTCCTCCAGCGGCATGTCGCACAGATCGTGGCCATTGAGGTGCAGCAGATCGAAGGCGACGAAATAGAGGTCGTGCTGCCGACTAGCGATGGCTTTGCGCAACGCCTTGAAGTCGGACAAGCCAGAGTCGGACAAGCCAGCCTCGCCTAACACCCGATCTCACCGTCGATGATGGCGCTCTCAACCTCCATCTCGGCTGCTGCTTTGGCGAGGTCGCGGTACTTCGAGGTCCAGTCCAGGCCGCGGCGAGTGAAGATGCGCACGCCGCCGGCATCCCTGACGATCTGCGATCGATAGCCGTCGAACTTCACCTCATGAATCCAGTCGTCCCCCTCTGGCGGCTTCTCCACCAGGGTCGGCATCAATGGCTCAATGAACTCCAACCGGCCGGAGCCGGAGCCACCCGCCTGCGCATGCAACTGAGTCTAGGCCACCGGCTTATGTTAGCCAGAGTGAACATAACGAGATTTTGCCATTCTCGCCGTGGGGGAAGATAAAAAAATGGCCGACCATAAGACCAATGAGGACACTCGGTCTCACGACCATGAGATCCGGCGTTTCGCGGCAGAGAACCGCGTAACGATCGAGCAAGCGCGTGAACTCATCGCGAAGTATGGCAATAGCCGAATCGCGTTGGGAGTGGCCGCGCAGAAGCTTCGCGGAGGGGATGCTCTGGAAGCCAACTTTCGAAACGCCTGGGCCGCCCTTAGATTAGTTCGCGCGGCTATTGAACAGAGCTGCCCGGCTGGCGTGTTGCCGAGCGAGGAAGCCGTCCTGCTCCTGGTCCCGAGCCGATCCATGAAGGTGAAGCCCTTGCCAAGGCAATAATTGAAACGCTCGAGCGTCTTACTGCCCAACGATCTCATCGCCGTTCTTGACACCGCCCGCGCTAGCGCTTGTAGAAATGAGCGCCGGTAGACTGGCAGCTTTTGGGGACTTCCTTTCAACCGACGCTCACCGGCGCGATGGGTAGGTCGCGCCAAGCATCAGACTAGCACGAGCCCGTGAAGTGCTTCCTGCATCGAACGGATGACACGGCTCCATCTATATTGGCTACTGGGCGGCGTAGGAAAATATGCCTGCAACCATCTCGCAGGTCTTCGTGAAGTGTATCGATTTTACGCAATTGCCGATTGGTGGACTTGCGCAACGCAGGTGCAGTTTAATCGTCACGACAAGGCCCAGAGAGAAGGTCGAAATACGGGAGGAAATGATCGATGGACTATGAAATTGGTATCCATAATGAAGCTAACGATCAGCCTTACGAACTTACCTCTTTTGCTACAAAACATGGCCTAACGATCCCGGTTGCAGATGCCGTTCTTTTCGCCAAAGGCCCGTCTCGGGCAGCGTGCGATGCGGCCGCATTGGCTTTCCTCTGCGCTGTCGCCGCATACTCCAAGAAACGGTCGCCCTGACAACTTTCCTCCCGGACATCCTGCAGCGAAGCATGCGCCTGGACGCGCTTCCAGAGTCGTTCGCGCTGGCACCCTTCGCGCGGACTTGAGTTGGCACTCACTTCGCCGCTTGGGCGGCTGCGGCCCGCTACCCCCGATAGGCGACCAGCACCGCCCCCGCCGCGATAAGGGCGACGCCAAGCCAGTTCGATCCGGAGAGCCGCTCCCCGAGAAAGATCGCGCCAAACACCGCCACAAGGCTGCGGTACAACACGCTGTGTCTGTTCATGGGGAACACGATACGCCTGAGTTCCGCTCCGAGATCAAGAAAGCTATCCACGAAGGCGCACCTGCTGCCTGAGGCCAGGTGACACTGGGTATCGACTCCGGGCGTGTCCAATCGTCAAGTTGAACATTAGAGATTTCTAACTATTCTGCCTGAGCGACAGCCATCGCCCTCCGGTGTCTGTCGAAGATCGGGCCTCCGATCGGCCCGCGCTCTCCGCCAGAGGCGCGGGCTTCTTACCGGCCTGTGCGGAAACGCGTTGTTAACCTCTCCAGCAAGTCCATCGGGAACCTGTCAGGCGTGCGCTCCATTGATTTGGACAATGGAGCGAGACACGAGCTAATGGACAATCAGCACAACAGCGTTATGGAAGCTCGTTGGCTTCTTGCTGTACCCCTCTCACTTATCCTTACGGTCCTTTTGGCCGGCTTCGTCCTTACCTGAATGGACCCGCACAGCCGGCGACGCAGTGGGTCAGGCCGAGGCTCGATCGTCAACACGTCGCCCTCTTTGCCTGCTGGGTAGTCGATAAGGACGCCGAGGCTGCCGCCCGCTTCTATTCCGAAGTGACTTACGATTTGCCTCTGGTACGCGCCAATTGAACTGGCCGAACCCTTGCGAGGCCTCCGCATTTTCGTGAGTGAAGCCCTCCGAGCATCATCGTGATTGGACTTCACGATCGGTTGGAGTCACGCTGGCTGCAGATATAAGAAGGATATGGGTGGACCAACTATCGTCCGAATAGGAGGTCAAAATGAAACACCAGACGATCGAGCAACTGCACATCGTCGCCGAGATTGATCAGGCCTACCCGCGCCAGGCCATGTCGCGCAGCAAACGTCTTGAACGCTGGGCGGAGCTCCTTGAACGGAACCCTGACCGGCGCCTCTCGACGCTGCACCAGACCGAGTTTCAGCCGGTTAGAGCACGCGGGGCCATGCGCGGCGACTGCTCGCCGATCTCAGTCGCTTTCGAGGATCCTGTCCTCCGCGCCGCCGGGTTGGAAAACGACAACTACGGCGAAGCGAAGCGGTTCTTCGAACTGACCGACAGGCAATTGCATGGGATCATCTGCTATTGTCATTTCGGCGCGACGGTGAAGGCCGCAACGGCCGCCCGTCACATCCGTGCGGCGATTGCCGGGAGACAGCCCGGCATGTTCGCTCGGATGCGTGAGGCGTTCGTCGGATAAGCCGGCGACGCTTCGCGGCATTGTTGAAGCGGGCTCGCCTGAGCCGGCGGACCGCCGTAAAGAACAAGGGTGGCGTATTCGAGCGGCAAAAGTCCCTCATCTTGTAGGCGACCTCGGTACGATTTATGGCCTTCAGTTTCCGCATTATGTTGCGGATTATGACCTTCACCGTGCTTTCACGAAGGTTGAGCTCATAGGGAATGATCTTGTTTGCCTTGCCCCGTCGGAGAGCATCCGCGACCGCCGCGGCGTGAATATGTCAGTTGTGGGACAACAGTCTGGTCTGACGGAGTCGATGCGCAGGCTAAGCGGAAAGCGGAAGTAGAGCCACACCTGCATGCGAGATGATCACGGCCGGAAAGCGGTGGCGGCGATAGAGCGGATCACGGGCCATCTTCGACATGCTCCCTGATCGCAGATTTCCGTCAGCCCTCAGTTAACTTTACGGTACCGCGCCCCAGCATGGACTCGGACTCGGACCCGGAACAAGAACCTGTTCACAGCGTTGTGAGGTTGTGAGCACCGCGCCTCGTCTTCCCCGCAATGGTGCTTTTGAGGCGCGGCAGCACGGAATCATGCACAAGGAGAAGTTGTCATGATCCGCAGTTTTTTGGCCGCAACAGCGGTCGCGACGGTGATTGCGGCCGGCGCGTTCGCCCAGGAAACGACCCCACAGCCGGCTCCCGCGGCTCCTGCAGACCCCGCTACCCCGGCCCCGATGGAACAGGCAGCACCGGCAGTGGCTCCGGCCGAGGGTCATCTCGCCACCAACATTGTCGGTGAAATGGTCTATAACGGCACCGGTGACGACGCACAGAATATCGGCGACGTGAATGATCTCGTCATCGACAAGGACGGCAAGGTCAAATCGATCGTGATTGGCGTTGGCGGTTTCCTCGGTCTCGGCGAGAAAAGTGTCGAAATGGCGTATGACAAGATTGAATGGGCGGAGCGCGAAGGCGACCGCTGGATAGTCGTGGCGGGGACCAAAGAAGAACTCACTGCTCTGCCGGCATTCGACAGTAGGCCCTATGGTCCGGCTCCCGCTCCCGCTCCCGCGCCTGAGGCGACTGGCACGCCGGCACCTACGGCACCTGCTCAATAGCCGGCTGCGGCCGAAGCCGAGGAACGAAAGCGCCGCGGGGTAAGGTGAGCCCTGCGGAGCTTGGCGCGTCGCAAAGCGCGGGTTTTGACGCGCAGGGGACAGTCAACTGCCGCGATAGACGTCGCTAACCGAAGTTCAACTCAAGTGCTCCCGCGATTAACTGGCATTGGCGGCATCGACAGACCGCCAGTGTCGTGGCGCCAATCAAGGTCCACCCTGATACGATCGATGCGCAAGCAGCTTGTCGATGCGGCGCCTGTCCATGTCGACGATCTCGATGAGCCAGCCTTCATAGGTGAACACCTCGTTGCAGCCGTCATTTCGATCAGTCGGTGATCCTGCTATGCGTCCGCTAGTATCTGACCTACAGCCTGAGCCTTCGCGATTTGAAGGAGATGATGGCTGAGCGCGGCATCAGCATCGTTCATTTTGCGCCGCTGCTCCTGGGGCGCTTCAACCGGCGCAAACGCACAGTGACCGGGAAATGGCACATGGACGAAACCTACATGGACAGTGGATGTACCTCTATCGCGCCATCGACAGCGTCGGCGACACGGTCGAATCTATTTCGGCGAGCATCGGGATTTGCACGCGGCCAAGCGCTTCTTCAGAAAGGCGCTGGAGCGTCATGGCCGACCGGATCGCGTTGTCATCGACGGCAGCGAGACCAACCGTGGGCTATAGTTTCCTGCGACACGACAAATCTATTGTGGGACCGAGGAACAGTTTCTTACTTGGCTGAGAGAGAAAATAGTGCACTGAGGTCGCAGAAATGGTGATCGATGCTATGGATCTGCTTCATAGCGTCGTTTCGACGGTTTCTGTCTGGTTTTCTCGGATAGCGACTCTACTCGTCTCGCGGCACGTATCCGCGAGCAGGGCATCGACGTATTCGTCTCGGCGAGCAGAAGAACGCAACCCGGCCAATAAACCCGCTTTAGCTTACCAGTGCCGCCACGCCTGTCATTTCGAAAGTCATCGCACAGATGGAGAGCGAGGACGGTTGGGTTCCACTCGGTGCTGTCGGCAATCAGCTCGCCAACTTGGCATCGGACTTGATCCGAGAACCTTCGGGTTTCGGAAACTAACTGATCTCGTGCGGAAACGAATTCTTCCGAGATTGACCATCCCGATGATGGATCGTTGCGGATTCGTATAAAGCCGGCGCCAGCAGGACGAAAACTCGCCGATAAGCGGGTGTCTATGTCGAGGTCTCTCGACCATGATCTGATCGGTCGACGACTGTTAACGGTCAATCTCTCCAAACACGATGTCGAGCGATCCGATGATTGCAGCGACATCGGCGATCATGTGACCTCGGGACAGAAAATCCATCGCCTGCAGATGAGCAAACGACGGCGCGCGTATCTTGCATCGATAAGGAACATTGCCCCCGTCCGAAACCAGATAGACGCCGAATTCTCCTTTTGGCGCCTCTACGGCGGCGTAGACTTCTCCGGCCGGCACATGAAGCCCTTCGGTATAAAGTTTGAAATGGTGGATGGTCGCTTCCATCGAACGTTTCATCGTCGCACGCGGCGGCGGCGTGATCTTCTGGTTCGGTATCGCCACCGGACCCCGGCCTTCCAGAGATCGCAATTTTTCCAGGCATTGCTTCATGATCCGCACCGACTGGCGCATCTCCTCCATGCGCACGAGGTAGCGGTCATAACAGTCGCCGTTCCTGCCGACCGGAATGTCGAAATCCATTTCGGGATAAGATTCATATGGCTGCGCCTTGCGCAAATCCCATGGCGCACCCGATCCGCGCACCATGACGCCTGAGAAACCCCAAGCCCAGGCGTCATCCAGACCGATTACCCCGACATCGACATTGCGTTGCTTGAAAATGCGGTTGCCGGTGAGCAAACAGTCGAGGTTGTCGCAGACCTTGAGGAACGGATCGCAGAAGGCCCAAATGTCGTCCAGAAGCTTCGGAGGCAGGTCCTGGTGCACGCCGCCGATCCTGAAATAATTCGCATGCATGCGGGCGCCGGAGGCGCGTTCGTAAAAGACCATCAGCTTCTCACGCTCCGCGAAACCCCAGAGCGGCGGGGTCAGCGCGCCGATATCCATCGCCTGTGTGGTGACATTGAGAAGATGCGACAGAAGCCGGCCGATTTCGCAGAACAGCACGCGGATCAACTGCCCGCGCCGGGGAACCGATATTTCGAGCAACTTCTCGGCGGCGAGGCAGAATGCATGCTCCTGGTTCATCGGCGCGACGTAGTCGAGTCGATCGAAATAGGGTAAGGCCTGCAGATAGTTCTTGTACTCGATCAGTTTCTCGGTGCCGCGATGCAGCAGGCCGATATGGGGATCGGCACGTTCGACAATCTCGCCGTCCAGTTCGAGCACCAGTCGCAGCACGCCGTGAGCAGACGGATGTTGCGGTCCGAAGTTGATTGTGAAGTTGCGAACTCCGGCTTCGGCCATGCGGGTCCTCCCCGATATTATGTTGTGGGCTTCGGTTCCAATGAGCGAGCCGCTTTTTCCGCCCTAACTGCCCCGCTTCGGACCGCCGATCATGTCGTCGTCTGGATGATCAGCGTCAGGATGCCATCGCCATCGATGTTGGCAGCGACGACCTGCGAGGAGCTGAGCCCGCTCGCCCTTAACGCCGATGTTGCTTGCGGCGACGCATCAATTGAACTTTGCAGACGAAGCAAATCGTCAGCGCTGGTCTGGGTAATCACAGCCTCCGCTTGTGCCTTGATTTCCGGGGGCAGATCCTCGACGGCGACAATGGCAACATCGGTGAATTCGGAGAAACCTTGGTCAGGTACGGTTTGATCCGGCAGGGTTTCTGGTGCCGGGGGTGCGATTTGGGGAAGCTGCTGGTCTGTGGTTTGCGCGTGGATCGGCTCCACCAGGGCCAGTCCCGAAAGGGCGGCAATTATGGTCAGCATACGCATGATCGTTCCTTCCTTTTGCTTGAGGAGGATCATCTTGCTGACGACACAACCATTTTGCCCGAATTATGGTTCCCGACCGTCCCAGGTATGATCGGTGAACCATGCATCGAATTTAACTAGTCGCGGCCAGCCGATCGAGGCGGGTGACGACCAGCTCGTCGCCGGTTCAGAAAGTCAATAATGGTCGCAAGTTCGGCGCGGCCGTCTCGGCTGGCACCGGACATCTTCTCCGAGCGGACGATGCTGCAACCCTCGGCCTTTAACTTAGCAATTTGCGTATCGAGATCTTGGTCGATCGTGCTGACGCGCGCGTAGCCTATCCGGCTCATAGGTGTCACCTCAAGGTTTTGGCCCGAGGCTACCTTGTCACAAATAGTCGATGTCAACTCCGATGTTACATCGGTCGCTGAGGATCGTGTTACGTCACCTCAGGGCATACCCCGGCGTGACGTAACACCGCGGGCGCCAGTGAGCGTATCACCTGGGTTGACGTCGGCTATTTGTGACAGAGTAGCGTCAAGCCTAAATCTTGAGGTGACAGGCCTGTTGCCCGAATGGGCGAAACTGCCCGACCTTCGGAAATGTCGGCTTCGCGCCAACTGCCGACGCTCAGCGCCAGACGATCGTCCTATTTTGGGCCGGAAGCTGACCGGCAGTTTTGAACTGTGTATCTTCAAGAGCCGACATTCAGGCCGGCTGGGGCATCGTCGTGACCTGACCCGAGGGCGACCTCCGGCATTCGACTTCCAACGACGATCGCTTCACGAGCGCCGCCTGAAAACTCTTGGTCATCTCGCTGAAAGGCGCAAAATCACGCCCGAACGAGTGCAGCAGAAGTACGCGCTTTGGCTCTGCCGCGTTCGCCCCAAGCGTGGAAAGTAAGAGGAAGGCTACCACCAGCCAAACCCCATACAACAACGTCCTTGAGGATAGCCCGTCATAATTTTAAGTGCAGAGCACCTCGCGGATTGCCGTTCACATCTCCAAGATAGCAGTTACGGGGCGCGAGCGAAATCCGAACCGAGATAGACTCAAGTACCGTAGCGTCGGCTTGGGTCGCACGACCTCATCGGCTCCTGTGGCCGGGTCCCTTTTCGAAGTGGTTCACCTCGCTGCTGAAGCGTTTGGTCGTTGAGCAGCAACCAAGACCATCAGCGACTTCTGAAATGGCGAGCAGTGGCGTGCTGGTCCGATCAGGGGATAATTCCCCGAGGGCCCCGGCGTAGCTGGAACTGGCGGGTGCCGCAGCATTTCTTGAACTTCACACCTGAACCGCAAGGACATGGATCATTACCGCCGCGTTGCAGCCGGCCGATCAGGGGCAGGATCGCTGCAGAAGGCAGGAGCGCTGCCGCAAGGGCAGCCAACTTGGCCGAGATTCCCGGTATGACGAGGCGACGACCGGATTTGAACCCTCGCCACGCGCGTTCGGCCACATCCTCCGGATCCAGCTTGGGCAAGATACTGAAGAGCGGCGTCTGATAGGCGCGGGACCTTTCGAGAAACTCCGTCGACACCGGCCCTGGTGCCACGCATGTGACAGTCACACCGGTTCGGCGCAATTCCTGATGAAGCGCCTCTGAGAAGAAGCGCACGAACCCTTTGCTGGCGAAGTACAAAGCCATATAAGGCCCAGGAACGAACCCGGCCACGGAACTGAGATTGAGCACCCCGCCCCGCCCGCGCGCCACCATTCCCGGCAGAAAATGGAGGGTCAATTCGCTGAGGGAATGTATGTTTAGATCGATGATGCCGAGTTGGCCATCAATAGAGAGCGCCGTCGCCGCGCCCCGTAGGCCATAGCCTGCGCTGTTGACCAGGACATCACAGACCAGGCCGTGTGCGGACAGAAAGTCCTCTAGGCGCGTTGGCGCATCGCCTGCCACGAGATCCAACTCGAGCGTGAATGCCTCGCCACCCCCCTCCCGAACCTCAGCCGCCGCGGTGGCCAAACCCTCGGGCGAGCGGGCAACGAGCACAACCGCACCGCGCTCACGTGCAGCGACGCTCGCAATTGCCCGTCCAATTCCACCCGACCCGCCAATCACGACGACCGCGGGCCGGAATTCACAGTGCGAAATCATGTCGCGTTCCTCTGCCTTGCAGGAGCGGCAACACTTTGACCGAGCAGCACCACTTCATTGGCGACAGCGCCGTTCAGAATCTTTTCGAATCTCTCTAGTGCCCGTGCGACGTTCGCTCCATCCATCACCCGGTGATCGTAGTGGATGCGGACATTCACCGATCCGTCTTCGCCGATCGGACCGTAGTTAAGAAGCGTGGTCAATGGTGTGAGCGGGTTGAGTGATTCCGCGCCGAGACCCGAATAGACAGACAGTTGGAAGGTACCGAAGTAATTTGCCCTTTGCCGGGCGATATTCAGGCCTAGCCACATAAGCAGCCACCTGAGTGGCGCGGGCGCACGTGCCAACCGCAAGGCACGCCGGAACTCCGTGACCTCAAGAAGCGGCCGTGACCGCGCCGCGTGGATCGATGCCTCAAGTTCCGTGATGGAATAGCGCTCCGGGCACTTGATGCAGCTTAACAGAACGGCCGGCTCACCGTCATACTCGCGCTCGTGGGCAATCGAGGCTACGCTTACCGGATACTCGTAAAGCTGCGGCCAGGGCAACTTGACATAGGCGCGCCGTAGCTCCGGCAGCTCTCGGGCGAGAAGCGCGTATCCCTTCAGGAAGATCGCTGTCCAAGAGGGCCTGGTCTGTTGCGCCATTCTAGCCGCTACGAGTGGGCCGAGGTTCATCTGACGCTGCACTGCGACCCGTGGCACGCCGATCGAAAACCTCATCAGATCGCCAACCAGGCGCCGGGGCGCCGAAAGCTTGAGGGCTCGGCCTCGCATCAACGACCTCTAATAAAGATAAGGGACTATTCGCTTGGTTTTTTCCATATAGGCACGGTATTGGGAGCCGAAATTCTCCAGCATCATACGCTCTTCCTTATCCACTCTCAGCAGAAAAAGGACTGCGAAACCAATCAAACCCGAAATGCCCGCAACCCAGTTCGACAGCAGAAAGATCTGGCCGAGCCCCATGAGCAGGAACGAGGTGTACATCGGGTGACGGACTAGGGCGTATGGCCCGGCGCAGACCAGTTCATGCCGTTCGCGAATCTCCAGCGTAATCGACCAGTTACGGCCAAGTTCCTTGTGGGATATGCGAAAAATCCACAACGCGCAGCAGAAGATGATGGTGCCTAGAGCCACCGCCCAGGCGCTGGCCGGATGGTCAGCCGCTCCGGGGATGCCGGTGGCGACATAGAAGGCAGGCAGGATCGCTAGGCCAAAAAGAGCCGATGCAAGTCCGACGGTGTCGGAACGTGAGCGGCCGCCACTTACAATTCGCACACGCCTCGCCCGGCGCTCGAAGGGATACCGGATCACATACCAAGCAATGACGCCGACCACCCATATGATCTCGCCAACTGAGGCTACTGCAATGCTCATTTCAGGCCACCGCCGCCCTTTCTGCGATCTGGGACTGTACCACTTCACCCATCCCCTCGATTTCGTCACGGGCCGACCTTCAGGCGCAGCGATCCGCTAATGCGACAACCGGAGGGGCAGTACCGATCGCACTCGGCCCCATCCATTCCTCGAAACTTGGTTATGTATTCATTTCCCGAAGCTTAGTTATGAATTGTTGCGGCCGGAGCTGAATAGCGGGAGTCTTATACCCCATGGAGCGCGCGATGTCCGCCACGAAGCTGTTGCAGTTCAAGACTGTTGCCTGCCAGACATGGGACTTCGCCTGCAGCTTCCGGATGTAGGCAACGACTTTGTTGTACTCGTCCCGAGTCAGCATGACTCGCCAGCTTGCGGATCTGTATTGTTCTTCCAGATCACCGTCACTCCACCCGGTTTCGGCTGGCACCGGCACGAAATGGCCCAGAACGTAGGGAACTGCACTATTCGAAGCCGGGTGAAGGCCCGCGACTTGGGGATCGACCATTCTCCCGTCTTGGTTCAAGCGCCCAAAAACTGCGTAAGTGTGGCCGTAGCTGAGGGCGTAGCGGGAGCGGAACTCGATGAAGAACCGCTCGTCCTTATCTTGAGAGGCAGTTCCGCCATCGGCAAAAGAAACGAAATTCGGCTGGGCCGGCAGGTCTTTCGTCTGACATGCCGCTGCCGCGAGCGGCAGCAGGGCCACAAGCAAGAGACGGCCATTTACAAGCGTCATCGCGGCGTTCTCGAACTTCACGAAGCGCAGGCCTAGGATCAGCCTATGCCCGCCAATCGCGCCGTAGGCTATGAAGTCGGCCTTGGCCCTGCGTATCGACGGGGAAGGGCCTGGCGGCCCTTCCCATACTCACCGAAAGCCGGTCCTTATTTAATCACGGGCTGCTCTACCGGAGCGGGTTCCGGCGGAGGAGCCTTCCCCTTTCCTTTGCCGATCCAATCGTTCGCGCAGCCGCTCAGGCTGGCAACGGCGAGCATGGCAACCATTGCAATCAAGATCCTGCTCATCAAGCAATCCTTTCCCCGGGGGCGGAATAGCCTATGAAAGCGCCACAAATAATAATGCAGCCCCGCTAAATTAGCTGCAAACTACGCCAAGGCCTAGTGCTGAAATGACACAATTGGCACCCGGGTTCCCCGCGGCACGTTTACGGTGACGTGCTGGCAGAGTTCACCATCCGACGGAGATCAGGCGTGCGGCGCATCTCAGACCATCAAATAACCAGCACCGTCGTGCCCAGAGGGGTACGGTCGTAGAGGTCAATGATATCGTCATTTATCAAACGGATGCACCCGTTCGATACCGCTGTGCCTATCGTCCACGGCTCGTTTGTGCCATGCACCCGGAAGTGGGTGTCGCGTCCGTCGCGATAGAGATAAAGGGCCCGCGCACCAAGCGGATTGTTTGGTCCGCCGGGGACCCCGCCGGCGTATTGCACTAGGCGCGGCTTGCGCCTCATCATGTTGTCGGTGGGCGTCCACGACGGCCAGTCCGCCTTGCGGCCGACGGTGGCTGTACCCTTGAACGAAAGTCCCTGTTCGCCGACGCCGACGCCGTAGCGCGTCGCCCACCCATCCCTCTCGACGGCGTAGAGGAAACGTTGCGAAGTATCAACGACGATCGTTCCAGCCTGCTCGTTTCCGTAATACCGCACATGCTGCCGTCGGTAACGAGGATCCAGGCCACGCCTTGGTGCGAACGCGGATGAAATCGGCTCCGCCGCCTGTCGTAACGCTGACGTACATCCGGAAACCATCAGAGCCAGACTACCCAGCACGAGCCCCCGGCGCGCAATGTGGTTATTGTCCATTTCCACCTGCTAAGAAAATGGTCAGCCCTACCGCCGTCGTCTCTAACACTCTAAGGCCCGTCGGCCAAGTCTCGCGCCTTGCCCGAACTGACCTGGAACAACCGGAACCAGGCGTTGTTGCGTTGCCGACCGGCCATGCTCCCAAACCGCTTCACTGGTGTGATGCCTTAATTCCAGTCAGGCCGGCTTCTTGATGTAACCTTTCATTTGGGCGCCACGCAGGTTGGCTGAGGGCGTCGGGCGCCAGGAGAGTTCACAGGACAAACAGGGGCCTTGGCTGCCGAAATCTGCTATGAACGAAGCCTCTTGTAACAACCATCTGGCTCCATTCGGTTATGTCGCTGTGGGCACAAGGACAGAGATGAAGCATGACTTCCAAGATAAGATCGCGGTTGTGACCGGCGCGGGCTCCGGAATAGGAGCGGCTGTTTCAAGGCAACTCGCACAAGAAGGAGCCGAGGTTGTTGTTGCCGACCTTGATGCTGAGGCTGCGCACAGCAAAGCCGCCGAAATACGCTCGCAAGGAGGCAGGGCTCACGACTTTGCGGTCGATGTCACTGATGCGGCAGCCGTGGAAAAGCTGGTCGAGTTCGCTGTCCAGAAATGCGGCGGCCTGGATATGGCGGTAAACAATGCAGGTATCGACGGCGTTCGAAAAGCAACGGCAGACTATCCGCTCGACAACTGGCACAAGCTGATAAACGTCAATTTAAATGGCATTTTCTACTGCATGAAATACGAGATCGCCGCCATGCTGGATCGGGGCGGAGGCGCTATCGTCAACATGTCTTCCGTTCTTGGTTCCGTCGGATTGCCAACTGCGTCCGCATACACGGCAGCGAAACACGGGGTCGTTGGACTGACCAAGGTTGCGGCGATGGAATATGCGAGAATGGGCATCCGAATCAATGTCGTGGGCCCCGGCTGGATCGAAACGCCACTCGTATCGGAGCAAATGGAGGCAGCAGCCATCCGGCGCATTGCGGGGCTTCAGCCGATGGGCAGGCGCGGGAGACCTGAGGAGGTAGCGGCTCTTGTGTGCTTCCTCTTGTCCGACCAGGCTAGCTTTATCACTGGAAGCTACCATCTGGTGGACGGAGCTTACACCGCCCATTAGGTGCAGTGGCTGGCCGCAGTTCGTCCCAGCTCTTGAATAGCGGGCGGGCCGCGCCGAGACGGCGTCATGCTATTGCCGCCCGTCGACTATGAGAGACGCCCATCTGCACGGAGCGAGGCGGAGTTTGGGGAGCCGACCAAAGCGCGGTTCCGGCGAGGCCGGTCGTCATCAACGTATCCGAGGCGCATTTCAGTTGCCGTCATGGCGCGGCTCCGTAGAGAAGGTTGGTTCCCGGTTCCTCTCCGTCTACCAAAATTCTCACAATTAAATCAGTCGCTTAGATACCATCGAATGCACCTGGGCGGCTGTTTTCATGTCGCGCCATGTTGCAAGCCGCTACCGTTGATTTCCAACGGTTTCCTGCGACTATCGGCTAGTCCGTGCGACATGAACTGCGACATGGAGGTGTCATGGAGCGAGATGTTATAAGTCGAGGTCTGGGGGAAGCAGATAACCATCAGTATCTACCAGCGCAGCAAGTCAGTCTGGATCGCAACGGGGCCTACCTCGATTAGGTTATCGAGGTGAAAAAGACCAACGCGTGGGGCTGCTGTGAAGATGGGTCGACGCCGCCAGATACAAGGGCGGGTAGAGATTTCACGAGACAAAAAGGCCGCCACCACCGGCAGCGGGCCACTTTCCTGCAAATGAGGGAATGTCAGTTGTGGTCTGGCATCTCAGGCGCGTCGCCTGCATCGACCTCGCCATCGTAGAACGTGACATCGGCGTGGGCATCGGCCAAGGCCAGAACCTGATTTGTCTGGCTCGACCAGCCGAGGGAAGCCTCGTGCTCGTCGCCGCTGTCCTCCAGATCGCTAGCATCGGCTTCGCAATCGTCGTTCAGGCCGCCAGCGCTGGGGCCGCGATCAGTCCAGCCGATCGACGGCTCATCGTCTGCGGTTTCCTCCAGATCGCAATCGACTTCCATCAGATCTAGCGGGACTGGCAGTACAGCACCTTGATGAGATCCCAGTGCATACAGCCGTGGTCATCGCCCAGGCGACGCGCCAGCGCCGGCACGTCGAGCACGACATGACGTCGGCACGTAATGCAATCCACCGAGGCCAGTGCCGATCTGCAGCTTCTTGCCGAGCGTGTCCTCAACGAATGGAAATTTCATAGTCATGAGAATGGCGATCTCCGTTTAAGGGGTCGCCCCACATAGGACAATATTCCTCATGGCTTCTCGGTTGCCAATAGGCCCAACGATGGGGATTCACATTTCTGTGGATCTGATCTAGGCTTGCCCTCGAAGATCGCAGGGTGGCAACCATGGAAGCGACATTCGATAACCTCGCCAGCGCCATCAGGGAGCCTCACACAGACGTGTGGCGTCCTGTCCGCGCCTTCGCTATGGACTTGGCGGGCAAGCTCGTCATGGGTCTCGCCATCGGCTTGGGAATAGCGGTAGGACTGGCGTTCGCCGGTTAACCCGGACGCCTGTATATTAGCGATCTCTTGAATTTCTCCTGAAGCAGGATCATGCTTAGAGAGCGGACGGAGGAGGCCACCAGGGTAAACGGTGTTTTGAAGGGGTTATGTTTATGGAAGCCGTTTGTTACGTCCCCAGCGCATTCTGTTTGTTGTCGTTCATGGTCAGCGTCACGATGGCGTTCCTTGTCATGACACCGTTCGCAGCTACGCGCTTGCTGGTGTTGAGGATGCGCCAACACGCCGTCGGGAACCTTCAGCCGGCCTAGTTCCCTCTCTTGAGAGGGAGGTCTTCCGATGCGACCGGTTCTTACAGTGATCGCCTTGGTGGCCTGCTTTTTCCTATGGGACGGGCTGTTCAACAAAGGAATATATACGGCGGCAGTGGGACACCGATACCGGGAGGCGGTGGCCGCTCTGCCGACCGGTTACAAGCGTTGACGCTTCCGGCTAAACTGCCCCACCAATCACCCGAGGATGGTCGGACACTGCGCCGCCTGTTGTGTTCCCAGCGAGCCCAGCCCTCCGCTCTCCCGAACAACTGGTGCATGGAAAACAAGCGCGGCAGGACGAATGCGATTTGGCGAAAACCCCTTAGCCAAGGCAGCAACCTCTGCCGCGTCTAGATTTACATTCCAGTGGCCAATTTCTGCGATCTCGCCCACATAGGACGCCCAGAACGTGTCCGGGTTGTCACCCGCTGCAATCCAAATATTGCTGTGACCGCCGACCCAGCCGGCGCTCGCCGAGTTGCCGGTCGCTTCCTGCGATCCATCGACAAACAGGGCGTTCGCACCACCGTTGTTGCGGTTGTAGTTAAACGCTTACCTTTGGCGACCCGCTGCTGGCGTACCCCTGCGCCAGCAGCTTGTTCAATGTATTGCTAAGGATGAAACCAAAAGTTAGTCACCGATGCGACCGGGCAAGTGTTGCGCGTCGATGAGGTCGCAGCCGAACTCGGCAGGACCCTGGATCACTTCAAGGTTCCCAAGCCCGAGAACGCCGAGGTCCTGGAAGCCTTCCCTGCGCACAAAGACGAGGTTACCGCCGGCTACGTCAAACAGGGGTGAAGCCCTCGTTCTAATTCTCGGGGGAGTCCGCCGGAAGGCAGTTCGAACCACGCCGGTCAGAAGCGCCGGCCGGGTTAAGTTATCGCCCAGCCGGCACCGCTCTATCCGCCAGGTGCCAGGAAGCCCGGCGATGCAAATAAGAAGCCCGCTCCCTTGCCGGAGGACGCGGGCCGATCGGAGGCCCGATCTTCATCAGACACCGGAGGCGATGCCTGTCGTCCCATCGAAATAGTTGGAAATCGCTAATCTTCAACTTGGATGATGGATGCTAGCGATTGCAGTAAGTCGGCCAGCCTTTCATGATTGGTTCCACACGTGTTCGCGAACGTGCGATGCGTGGACGCAACGTCTGATCACACGGAACGCAAGGCGCGACCACGGTGAGATACGGTCCTAAATCTCTCTGCGATACTGTTCGAGACGCGGACACGTCCGCGTCTCGATTGTATCGCTCGATCGGCCTTGGGTTACTGCATGCCGCTGGTCTGCGTATGCTGTCCGCCGGGACGCGAGATGGCGGCCAAGGTTTCGCCGGTGCTGCCGCTGCCGTCCGTGATCGCGAGATCGCCCAGCGAGACGATGCCCACCAGCCGCTTGTCGCGGTTCAGCACGGGAATGCGGCGGATTTGCTGATCGCCAAGATTGCGGCATACATCAGCGGTGTCTTCGTCTTCGAAACAGTATCTGACATCATTCGTCATGACGTCGCCGACCTTCGTGTCGGGACCCTTGCCTTCTGCTACGGCACGGATAGCGATATCGCGGTCGCTCAGCATACCGACGAGCCGGTCATTGTCGCCGACCGGAACGAGGCCGGCGTCTATCTCAGCCATGATGCGCGCCGCCTCCTGGATGGTCTCATTCGCATTGGCGACGCGGACGTCGCGGGTCATCACTTCGCTAACTCTCATTTCCAGCGCTCCTGTTGATTGGCGGAGCGGATGCGTCAGGCACCCGTCCTGCCCCCTCAACTCGTGTGGCGTCTCGATGTTCCGATAGACGGGCGACGGCAAGGCGGAATGGCGTCTGCCGATAAGGTTATTCGACGTTGAACGGCAACACTCCTCGCCTCCGAGGGTTTGGCTCAATGACCAACGCGGGAATCCGAACACGCAGGATCGAGCCTATGGCTTGGGAAGAGGCGCAGCAGCACGCGATCAAAGCGACGAATTCGTTGGAACCAACGCACCAGCTGACCGCGCCACGGGCGAGATGTAGAACATTCGGAGCGCGGTAGGAGAGCCCTACATCGAAACCCGGGAGACCGCCATGAACCGTCCCGATCCGAACAATCCCGTACCGGCGCCGGACAACCCCAATCCGGAGCCGACCCGGCCCCCCGCCCCTC
>NZ_JBWLUZ010000044.1:0-29476 GCF_057784325.1 Mesorhizobium sp. CNPSo 4689 | reverse complement strand
TATCACCCCAGCGACGACGCCGTTCAGCACCAAGAATCTCGACACGCATCGCAAACCTCGCACAAGACACGTCGCAAACGACGTCGTTAAACACGTGTCATAGGCCATCACGACGATATCAGGCAGGCGGTGACAATCGGGCGGTTACGTTGTTCCGCTGACGATCTCACTTCTCTCTGAATGACAGAGACCGCGTTCCTCTAGATTCAACTCAATCAAAGAGGCCGTTACCGTTCTGTGTCGCCAGAAAGCTTGCGAAAGCGCTGATGGCCTTCGTAGACTGCGACATGGCTAGTTTCTTTTGGAGGCCGCCAGGCTGATCGCTTATCTCGGCGTAGGTCATCCCGCCACCGTCGTCGGGGCAGAAAACGACGTCCCAGTAGAACTCCCGCGATCCCCGGGGCGCGCGTGCGATAGTCCCCGTCGTCTCGCCTACGAACGTATGAGTCTGTTTCCCGTCGCAATAACCGACAACGGCACGCGCAATGGCGCGCTCGCCTGCACACCCGGTTCGTGCGAGAAAGCCCTCTGGCTCGAGAGCGTCCCACATCGGCTGCGTCAGTCCGCCAGGGAACCCTTCGTGCTGGTTCTTTTCGAGAATAAGGCCGGCATGTTCGACGATACAGGGGGCTAAAATCGTCCTGTAGGCAGATCTGGCCTTATGCCGGACCATTGCACTGAGATCGATCTCAAGCGGTTCTTCCGTCGGAATACGGGAGACCTTAAATTCAATCAGCTCGCCGATGCTCCGATCCGTCCTTCTGAGGTCGACAAACGTCTGCTCACGCGAAATTATATCGAGCTCTTCGTTCTTGAAGGTGCTGCGCGTGGCATAATATATCGTTCGCCTTCTCATGATGCGATCTGTTCCAGAACGTCGGCCAAGCTCGCGGTGCGGTCATCTCCATACGTCGGGATGATCTCCATGTTGCGTTTTCTAAAAAGCGTATATTCGAAGTCAGACGGATTATTGACCACGATATAGGCGCGCTTCCCGGTGTCGCTACCCGGAAGCGATTTCAGCATCTCGTTCAACATGTCGAAAAGGAAGCCGATGTTGAGATCCCTGAAACTGTAACCGACGAACAGGGCGACGCGGTTCAAGAGGTCGGAGCGTAGCTTGAGATCGAGCGGGCCGTCCAGTCTCAGCCGTTTATAATAGTGGCCTTCAGAGAACACCATCGCGTCAGGATTGTCGAAGTCGCCGTGAAATTTTACGACCTCGACCATCCTGTCTCCCATTCCCATGTCCCGCTCGCTAGCGATGACTTTTACCTCTCTCCCTGCAAGCTTGAGCGAACGCTCCACTAGGTCATCGTAGTTGGTCGTGTAGAACCTTGCCGAATTGACAAGCGAGGCCAGCGCTGCATGGACCCGAGAGTGCTTGATCGCATCGTCCGGCACATCGAGCCGTCGCACGAGCCAGTTAGTCAACGGCGCAAAATTTCCCCGCTTCTGCTCGAAAAACTCAAGGATCTGGAGGTCGGTCCCGCGGTAGCGGAGAAGCTCAGGATCTTCGTAGCCGAGCAGCCGGCAGGCTTCGTCGACCATTTCGCTCCATGACGGGCCGCGACATGTGACAAGCCCATCTGGAGACTTCCATTCCAATGACATGGAAGCGCCTGCGCCAACGAATGGTATGACTCTTCCCTGATTATAGAGTTTAACTAGTTCGGCTGGAACGGTTGCCTTCGGAGCAGTAGCCGTCATGGTTTCACCGCACTCAGCCGGGTCAGGGAATGATGGTGCGGGATCCTGTTATGGGGATGAGTCTCGAAAAGTATCGAGTCTGACGCAAGGTCGATACGCCAGCCCTCGAACTGCTGAATGAACCAGGCGTGACTCAATAACAACGGCTTGAATCCTGGATGCGCCGAAAGATCATGACTGCCGTCGTTAAAGGCCACGACGAAAATCGTGCCTCCACGCTTAAGGGAGTTTTGAAGCTTGAGTATTAGGTCCCGAGCTGCGGCTTCCGTTGGAAGGCAGTGGATCAGTCCGTAGCAGATAACGACATCGTAGGAGCATGGTGGGTACGCATGCTCCATCGCGTCGGTTTGAATCCAGTTAATGGGCGCACCTGGAAACAACTTGCGCCCGTTCTGAATCGCTGCGGCAGAGCATTCTAGCGCGTCGACATAAGCCCCGGCCAACGTGAAGGCGGCGGCGTTCTTTCCTTCGCCTGCGCCCACATCAAGAACCCGAAAGCCGGCTGGATTCTGGGTGCGAAGAAAGGCAGCTACCAAGCTCGCGGGTGCCGTGCCCCAGAAATTGTCCACTGCCCGGTAGCCCTGATCGTATCCTCCGTCGACTTCAGTCAGCATGAAGTTCTTCCATTAAGCTCGAGATGGCGCGCTCGTAGGCCTGCAAGCCGAGCCAATTGAACGTTATGATATCGGCATCGCCGACTAGGTAACGAATACGGCTTTCGACGGGCGCGGTGTAGAGTTTTATAAAGTCGGCGAAGGTAATCGATTGTTCCTCGTGTCCTTCCCGGTCGCGGTACATTTCATATGCTACGTCCGGTGGCGTGTAGACGTACAGAAGCGCGACGGGCTTCGTCGCGCTTGACCTGAGCGCCTCAAGCGTTTCCGGATGTCGGATTCCGTCTATGAGAACCCGTTCTGTCCCGGCGACGCTGGCGGCTGTTGCGAGAGCCGCACCTAGCCTTGAAGGACCGTCGGGATCGGAAATGAATTCTTCCGCCTTCTTCTGAAATTCCGCACGCGCGGTCTCGGGTATGGGAGGAATGCCTAACAATCCTGCCAGAACAGAGCCAGAATTCACAGTCTCGTATCCGAACTGCTCGGCGAACAGCCGGCCGGTGGCGGATTTCCCGGAACCTATCGAGCCCACGACGCAAAGGATATGTGGCTCGCGAAAGATCGACTTTCGCTGGATTTTGTAACTAGGCACCATCCTCATCGAGCTTGCGAAGAACGACCTAATGACCAACTGGGACCAGTATTCGAACTCGGAGAGATTGATCGTCTCGCCGGCTGTGTCGAGCCAACGCAACTTGTTTATAGACGCCTCTCCCCTAGTGACGGAACGCCAATTCGACCAGTCCTCCACCCAGTAACGCAGCACGACGGCCATATGCCGAACCCCGACGTCAGACGAGTCGTCATTGAGTATACCCAAGAACTGTAAGGAAGCCGGATTGATCTGGGGCCGCCCGTTCGGCAGAAGCAGCTCCTCCGAAATTTCTCTGGCTGCGTTCTGACGGATGCCCAAATCATATCGGGAAAAGAGGTCACGGTCAGCTTCGTTGACATGTCCCCCGAAGCCAACGCAATGGGCGCCTCGTAGGAAGTTGGCCGCCCGATTGTAGAGACCCCTTCGAAACGACAAGATCTTCGACTGGTGCTGGATGATCGTGTAGGTAATAACTTGTTTCGAGGCATCGTCGGTCTCCGCCAGCGCTCGAGCAATGTATTCAAACTGATCGTCCCGCAAATTCTCCAAAGGATTTTCCACGCCGATGTGGCCTATGCCCTGGAAATCAATAAAGCGCTCACACACTCGACGGGGCACGCACAGAACCATCTCAGCGGAAGGCCCCGGTGCATGTCGTTCCGCAGTGTAGACCTGCAGTTCGGTTGGTTCGTCCGCGCGATTTGATGGGAGCAAATCTCTCAGAAAGAAACGTCCGCGGCTTGTCCTGACGAAGATCGACGAGGTGTTATTTAGGATGTCGATGCTTAGGCGAGCCTGCATCGACTTCTGAGGGGTGCGGCTAAGTCCCGTTGCCGGAAAGAGTCCGTCCTCAATCCCATAGTTTACGAGTGCACGCGCCTTCAGGGGGCGTCCGTGTTTCCGAAGAACGGTCTCCGCGACCCACAAGTAAGTTACATCTTCTTCCAAGCGCGCACGTCGTCCCCAAACTGCGATTATTCATAGCAATTTTGACGTGCCTGAGGGCCGACAATAAACGCAATCCACCGAAATTCTCGACCAACTTGTAGCATTCTAATTTTTCTCAAGTCGACACGTTCATTGCCGTGGTGTTGGGCCGCCCTCGGAGCAGAACCACCGGGCACTATGGTCACCCGGAATGTCGGCTTTCACGAAGCCGATAAGACACTCTCGACGGCTGCAATGAGGCGCAAAGCAATCCTTCAGACTTGGTCGGCGGATGTCCGCTGCCGGTTCCTCGCTTCTGCTTTTAGAGCGAGTCCGAGTACAGCTTCGACCGCCGAAGCGTTCTGGCAATTTCGAAGCAGCTGATCATACCTTGAAAACTCGCCCCCCGAGCGCGTCTCCCTTGCATGGGTTCCGGCCAAGGGGCTAAGACATCAAAAAGGGGTGATTGACGAGAGGAAAGGCTTGATTACCAATCTTGGTTTCCTCGCGGAGAGGGGTGGCAATTGAGAAGCGATCGTGATTCTCGCCGACGTGGGTCTCAGTCCAAGCGCGGTCGGCGAATATTTTTTGGTCGCAATTCTCAGATCGGGATTTTTGCTCTCTCCCTTTCCGGTTTGGCTATTATCGCCGCCTACTCCTATTCTGTTGTGAGGAACAGCCACAACGAAACTGGCGCGATGATCGCTAACTGGACCGGCTCCAGGCCTGTGGAGATTACCGGGGTAGCCTCCGTTGTGGACGGGGACACAATCGAAATTCACGGGCAGCGCATCCGCTTCAACGGGATCGATGCGCCTGAAAGCCGACAGCTCTGCAGGGATGCGAGCGGCGTGGAGTATTCTTGCGGGCGTCGATCTGCCGAAGCTCTAGATGAATTTCTGTCCGCATCTCGACCGGTCAAGTGCTCCTTCGTGACTTGGGATCGTTACCATCGCTTCGTTGGTAATTGTCGCCGATCGGATGGGGTCAGCGTCGCTTCCTGGATGGTTGAACACGGCCAGGCTCTCGACTGGCCTCGATACAGCCACGGCGCATACGCGCAACAACAGACTGCGGCCGAGGCGGCTAAAGCTGGAGTCTGGATTGGCACTTTCGAAGCACCTTGGGACTGGCGCGCGGAGCATGCCGACAAGCCGGCAATTGATCGTCACTTCAGTCTCATCAACCAGGGCCAAGTGGCACAGAGCTATTCATGCCAACCTCGACGCTATTGCTCTCAAATTTCGTCGTGTGAGGAAGCGCACTGGTATCTCAACAATTGCTCCTGGGGCCCCAAGCTGGATCGAGATGGAGACGGGGTCCCCTGTGAGGGCCTCTGCTGATTGTTCGGGTCGTGCTAGCTCTTTACCACTACATCCTGGGTTTGCCGGAACAACCGTAGATAAACGGCTACACCGCGTCAGCCTAACTTATCCATTTGGACGGGCTTCGATCGTTATCGTTCGGCTACCAGAGCTTCGATGCAGCTGGGCGAGCGCCGATAGCGCCTGACAGAAAGGCTGGCTGACATTTGTTTTCGAGAATTCAACCAGTTCGTTCAATCCGGTCGCACTTGAAAGTCGCAAGGCCTCGTAGCGACACACGGGGATTTGCCTATTGTTCTTGAAGCGTCTATCCGGCCCACCGCTTTTGTTCGGGTGGGCCCATGTATGCCCGACCACCTCAGCATCGGAAGGAACCTTGCCCGTCTCAATGAAATTGCTGGGAGCAAATTGAGTCCTGAGATCACCATAGCCGACGGCGCCATATCTGTTCCCGTCTTTCACCAGGATGAGGTCCGGCATGAAATAGAGCACTTGCCGGCCAACGTGGATTGAAGGCGGGGTCACGTTACTACGAACAACTTTCGGCAACGTGCTTTCAAGAGTCGTGGACTTTTTGTCGACCAGCATGCTGGCCCCGGCATTGCGCTTCCAGGTTGTCAGATCCTGGATCTTGCCTCCGGCCGCCACATGCCATCTTCCGTCGCAACGAGTAAGCGTTTCAAACGCACTAACAAGGCGACCATAGGCTGCCTCGGCGTCTTGCTCGAGATCGTAATAGAGCACGCTTACCCGGCGATAGCTGTCAAACCATCTGCCGATCAGCATGCCCGGTAGAAATGCGGCGACGCCCACCAAAGGTGCAGCCCCTCCGAGCCTTGCCCCCACAAGGAACCCCGCTATTCCAGCGAGGACCGCGAGGGCCACAGAGAGCCGCGCCTCCGATTGCTTGGCATTGATCTCGTCAAGCACATTGGCATGCGTTTCATCTCGCATATCCATCACGTCGCCGGACTCGATCTCCCGCATCACGACGCCATCAGCGACGTATTCGGGCGCCGATGGTTGCAGCTGTGCTTGGCGCATATCAGCTGGCTGCTGTCGGGCAACCTTTTTCGTCCCGGCCTTTCCGAGAGTGCCGCGATAGTAGAGACCGCCCGTGCCCGCATGGATGTAGTGGCCTCGTGGACCTGTCCCGATTCGAAGGCCTTTTACACCAACGGAGACGCCAACTCCGTTCGATGAGAAGTTGAACCGGAACGGTCCTGCGCTAATCGATTTTCGAACGTAAAACCCCATCCCCTGAGTCCCCCAACTCTATTCTGTCTGCGCCCTAGTTCACCAGTGCCCGCTCCGACCTATGTCTTCGATCTCCCAGTCGGCGCAAGGTCGGTTTCGCGCGACCGCTGTCTCACCCTGATTTCAATTCGTCGTCTTGCCTTCACGTCGCCGGATTGCGCTCCGTCGGTAAGGCGGTCACCAGGCAGTATCAGCTGACCGCCAGACATGGGCAGGATGGTGAAACCTTTGAGCTCAGGCATGTCGTGAAGTATGCTCGTCACCGAGATCGCTCGCGCCAGTCCAAGACCTGCGTTGTCCGCGGGATGAAGCGTGCCGACGCCTACCTTGCGGGCGAGAACCGGCTGGAGGGCGTTGTCCATATTCGATGATTCACCGGACATTGCTTGCTCATCCGTGTGGCCGATCACCTCGATCACGTCAACGCCGTACGCCGTCGCAATGCCGGCGATCGTCTTTGACAGATCACGCAGCTTTATCTTGAAGCGATCGGAAAGCTCCGCGCTTCCGGTATCGAAATTATAGCCATCGAGTTCGCTGAGATTTATGATCGGCGGCCAATCGTGCGGCTTAGCTGCAACTACAGTTTCGCCCGCCTTCTTTAGCGCTTCTGAGAGGTCTTTCGAGGTCTTGGCCCCACCAACATAGCCGAACTCCTTCAAAACCCGCATCTGCTCGATCATCGCCTTGGCTTGATCGACGTCGACATTGTTCTCGGAAAGAACCTTGGTCACCGGGGCCTTTTTCACCAGTTCTTCGACCGTAAGCCCTGCCTTTTTGATTGTTTCAGTAGCCGCTTTGGCCAGGACCAGTTCACGCCATTGCTGGTCAGGCACATTACGGCCCGTTACCGGATTTATCATTGCGTTCAGCTGAGCAAGGAGCCGGTTGTTTTCCTCGTCGAGCTTCCTGGCTTTCTCCGTAAGGGACTGGGCAATCTTCATTGCCGCTTCAGCCTCTTTTTGCTTCTTCGCGATGATCGCCCCGGCTGCGAGCAGAAGGCAGAACACCAAAAGCAGCATCGTCTCGGCCATTGTCAGGCCAAGGATTAGGCCGCGGCCGTACCCCCTGCGCTCGAAAGCGACTGCTGTTCCGCCGACCTCGCTCACCTGCCCCACCAGCTGGTTCTTCTCGGCGTTTCAGCCTTCTCTGCCTGCGGCGCTCCACTCAAGGTTTGGAAAGAATCGCCTTGTGCGCCATCGGGGATCTTAATTTCCGCCTCTTCAAGAGCACTGGCGGCTGGTGTCACTTCGCGCACTGGATCGATTGCCATTGTGCCGTTGGCAGTATGGTTCATGCGAGCGACCTGAAGACTCTTTTCCGCAAGCGCTGCAACGAGTTCGCTCGTGTCCTTACTTTGCTTTTGCACCACCGCCGCAAGCGCCTCGGTCAAACGCTGCTGCGCCTGAACATTCTGTGCCGTTTTCTCTGCCGCGGCTGCCGCCCTTTCCACGCCACTCGCCACCTTCGCCACTGCATCCGCAAGACCGGTCATACGCGCTTGCTGCTCCTGTGAGGCCGTCTCGGTCTTCACCGCATATTGCGCGACAGCGCTGCCGAGGAGCTTCACCATCGGCGCCAAATCGTTCTTCAGCACCTCGTCGGGAACGACAACCTTCTCCAGCTTCGTGGCTACGATGTCCGCTTGTGCGCCAAGCTTATTCACCGACGAGGACATCGTGCCGTTGGCTTTGTCCAGCAAATCCGCGGCAGCTTCGACACGCTGCGCAATCGACGAGAACTGGCTTTCGACCTGCGCGAAATTGTCTTTAAGTGCGTCGCTCAGTTTGCTTGACGCCTCCTGGACCGGCTTGATCGATTCCATCGCGATTTTCTCCAGGGCGGATCTTATATGCTCTCCGTTCCGCTCCGCCTGAACGGCGATTTCGGCAAAACCCTCCTCGAGCATTTGGTGGCTGACACGGCGAAAGTCGGCAAACTCTCTCGTCACACTCTCCATTTCGGCCCTCACCCGCCTTGTCATATCCGCGAGTTCGTGCCTGGCCGTCCGCTCAATATCCGCAGGATCGCGGCGCATCTGATTGTAGAAAATTCGAAGCGCAATGCCGGTGATCGTCGACGTAATCGCGATACCGAAGTTCCTTACGATAATTTCAGTCGAGCCTTCCGACCCAAACTGAAACAACGAGACCCCAAGGCTCGTCAGGGTGAACAGGAAGCCCATGTAGTAGAGATTGTCGCCGGTCTGCTCATCGTGAAGCCGCAGCTTCCCTGTGAAGACCGATACACCCAGATAGAAGAACATCAGGCAGACAGGTATACCCGCCGCCACAATCGGGTTCACACCCGACAGCTTGGCGATAGCGATGAACATACAGCCGCCGAGGGTCAGCGTCGCAAACACGACCAAGGGGAGGCCTGGATGGCCCAGCAGGGAATTGTCGCGCTTCCTGGCCATCAGTTTAACCCCTCCAAACCAACCAGCTTTTCGAACTCGCCGTGATGGTTCTGGACCCATTGCGTCCAGAACTCGGCGTGATCGAGTGACTGAAATGGCTTCTTTGCCCGGTCGATATAGAGAATTGTAACGTTCACCCCGTCGAGGGAGGTGCCGTAGGTCCTATCGGCGGCGCTGTTGAGATATTTCTGGTAATCGAGATCCGAGCGATACTGGGAATAAAGGGCCGTATGCTCGATCATGTCCGACGCGACCACCAATCGCTTTGGGCCTCCCTGTTTGGCCAAGCTGCCGTCGAAGAGCGACAGTTTGATCTTCTGGATACCGGCCATGATCGGAGACTGGCTCGCGGACTCAGCATTCGGGATTTCGTCGGGGAGCTTGCTCAAGGGATCGCCGAAGGCGTTCTCCCACTTCTTTTGGCGCCGTGCCGGATTATTTGTCCAACTATCCACGGTCGAACCATCGCCCGGATTGCATCCATCGAACATCACCGTGAGGTCGCCGGGGGACGAGTTCAGCGTGTAGATCTTCACATACCCCCCGGGTTCGACACGTCCGATGGTCTTGCGGAATTCGTTCTTAAGATCGGCCATGGTGGTTGCCGAAATCGGATCAGTGGCATCGATCAAAACAGCCGTTAGGCTAACGGGGCCCCCCAACGGGCAATTCGTGTTAGCGTCGATCTGACCCTTTCCAGATCTTGACCACATCCAGGCAAAGCCGCCCAGCATCGCGATTGACAGCACCCCGAGAACTACAGCCGCGACGATCGGGCCGGCGTGGCCCTTCCTCCGCCTACGAGACCGTCTAGCCATTGCTCACACCGTCGGGATGGAGCTTGTCTAGATCCCGGTACTGCTCGATCCCTCGCTCGCATTCTTGGCCAATGAGGCGAACTTGAGCGTTGAGCTCCTCCTGCGCCTGGCGGATCGATGCACCGACGTCTCCTTCGCTCCACTCCCCATCGCCCGAGACATGGGGTTTGATACGATCCAGCTTGTACGGCGCTCCGAAATGCTTGGGCGCGGGCTCCGTCCTGGCCTGGATGTTGGCTTCCCTGTACTTGGAGAGCAGTTGGTTACAGGCCCTCTCCAATTGATCCTGATGCTGCGCAAAGAGCGCCAGGAGCCTCGAACGATGCTCAACAATCGCGCGGTGCTCTCTGCGGCGACTGCCGAGCTCTTTGACGATCTCCTCGACCTTTTCGTTATGGTCGTCGCGAACGTCTTGCAGTTCCTCGATCAACTCCTTCTTGCGATCGATGTAGTCCTCTCGCCTGGCGACCAATCGATTTTCAACGCCCGCGTAGCCGGGATAAGGGTCGAGCACGAACCAGCCGTCGATAAACGCGAAAATTGAAAACATCAGCCCGATCGCAAACAGCAACCACGACTTCACGTCGACGAGGCCGGCTGGATTGGCGAGCATACTGCGGATGACCTCTGCACCGGCACCATCTGCGAGCGAGCCGCTCACCTCGCGGTAGTGAGCCAGCGCCAGGTTTATGGTCACGGCCAGACCGACGTAGAGCAGGATTGAGAGAGTGCCGATTAGCTTCACGAAAAACGACCGGTGGGTGACCAGGCGAGCGCAGAAAACCGCTAGGAGCAGAGCGGCGCCGATGTTGATGAACGAGAATGCCGCGGCTTCCAGGATGCCCCCAAAAAAGCCCTGCTCATTTCCCTTGGCAAGGAAGTTGCCGTTCATCGCCGTCTCGACGAGAAATAGGAATAGCAGCAATGAGAGCCGGAAAATGTGAGCTGCCCCGTGCTGCACTCGCGCCGCGCGAACCAGACCATGCTTCTCCTTAAACCAGACGTGCTCTTTCTCAGCGTCGTTAAGAGCCCTCCTCAATCCATGGAGTTCATCTAGGCCGACTGCAACCGAAGCTTTGAAATCCGAGACACTGGCCGCGTTCGCCTGACGGATTAACCCGAACTGCTCTTCGAAATCGAGGCTGGCGAGGCGCCCACTGAGGAGTTGGAGGCTATCCTCCAGAGTATGATGTGCGGCCTTCTTCTCGTCCTCAACCCTTTCAACGATGGCATGTTCGACATCGTCAAGATTCTTAGCCACTTTCGGGGGCTGGTTCGCCTCGCCACGCTGCTTTCCTCGACCGGCGAGATCCATATCGCGATCGATCTTCGCGACATCCAAGCTGCTGAATAGCTGGGTGCTCGCCCGAAAATCATGGTTGGAATCCCGCAAGGACTCCCGCAGCTTGTTAAGCTTCTCGAATCTGGAACCCACGACCTGCCCCGCCACCAACTATCGGCACCCAATCCCACTGCGTTCTATGCACAGCCAGAAGCAAAGGCAACTACAACGAATAAAGTCCAATGGACGACACACAGATGGTTTCTGCATCAGCAGTCGAGCGATAGACGGCAGGTTGCTTGGTTGGTCGTCCGATGCCACCAAACACACGGGGTCGAGGGGCTCCGAGACCCTGGGTCACGATTGCATTGGCCAGTAGACGCCCTATGCAAACCATCTCAGCGCCCGCCCAACGCTTTCGACCGAACCAAGATCATACCGGTGGGCGGACGATGCACGGAATCGGCCAACGTTGCACGCGGCCAGCTGTGAGAGCACCTGAAAAGGCGTGTCGCCAATATTTTCGCAATGCTCTAATCGATTATAGTGGTGAAGTGCAGTTCCCGCCGTTTACTTGTTGCTCAGGTCCCACGTAAAAGAATTCTAGCACCGATTCGGTAGCTTATCCCCTGTCTTTCGCGTACTCGCGGCCGGTGGCCGAGGGACGATCAAAGACCGCCAGTCCGCTCACCAGTTGGTCGGCACTGGCGCCTTGGGGCGGGTTGGAAGCCACAGGAGTAAGACAATGTCGAAGGATTCGGGTAAGGGCGATAATCGCGGCGGCGGGCCTGGGAAGATCGAGATCACGGTCGTGGTGAACGGCCAGTCCACACCGGTCGAAGCCAATCCCAACCAGCCGCTTCACGTCGTTCGCACCAAAGCGCTTGAGGACACCCAGAACGTCGCCCAACCGGCCGAGAATTGGGAATTCAAGGATGAGGCCGGCAACTTGCTCGACGTCGACAAGAAGATTGGCGATTTCGGTTTCGCGAACACTGTGACCCTGTTCCTCAGCCTGAAGGCGGGTATCGCAGGTGCCTGAACTCCAAACTGCGGACCCAGAGGTCTCCCGAGCGAAGTTTGACCGGGAGATCGGCCGGTTCCGGCCATATGCTGATGCCTATCGCGCTCAAGGATGCTTCTTGATCGAGGCGAGCTTCCCGAGCGCTTTCTTCATATTTGCAAGCCCTAAGTTAAAACCACGGGTTATCGGCGCAGCCATCGAGATCGACTTCACAAACTATGACTTGAGACCACCGTCCGTGGTCTTCGTCGATCTGTTTACGCGTCAGCCGATTGCCCGGAAGGATCTAGCCCTGAAAATGCTCAGACGTCCGCAGCTGCCCGGAACCTCGCCGGAAATGATTTCGAATCTCATCCAGCAGAACGCCCTGCCACTGACGGACTTCATCCAGGCCAACAGTCCCGAAGATCTGCCATTCCTTTGCATGGCAGGAGTCCGGGAGTACCACGATAACCCAGCCCATTCAGGTGACCCATGGCTACTTCATCGGGGTTCTGGCGAAGGCTGTTTGGCCTTCATCTTGGACAAGATCATCAAGTACGGGACTGGGCCCGTGGAGCAGCTGCAGATTCAGCTTCAAATGTCGGTGGGAGGACTGCTGGTATCACCTCAGGCGATTCCAGAATGACCGCGCTGGAGGATGTCAGGACAGTCACTCTCCCTCGAGACTGCGTTTCGCGTGTGCAGGCGCATCTGCGCTCAGTTGGTCGCGAGGGCAATGAGGGAATGGCGCTCTGGGTCGGCGTTCAGCAGGACCAGCACTTTGGCGTAACGGAGACGGTTATCCCAGCGCAGCGCCACATCCGAACAAGCGATGGGGTTTGCGTGATTGTTCCGGCCGAAGAACTGCACCGGCTCAATGTCTGGCTCTATAAGCGCGGCTTGAAACTTTTGGCCCAGATCCATAGCCATCCGGGCCGCGCCTACCATTCGACGACCGACGACGCTTATGCGGTCGCTACTACCGTTGGGTGTCTGTCGCTGGTAGTGCCGAATTTCGCCCGCGAGCCTTTCGATCTTGCTCGCGTCGCCGCCTATCGACTTGACGGAAAGGCGAACTGGAATGAGGTCCCGCCTGCGGCACTGGCGCGAATGATGACGATAACGAGCTAACGATGGCACTTGCTAATTTCATCGACCGCGCCGCCACGGCAGCATCTCAGGTCTTGGCCGACTTTCATCTCGCTGACTTCAAAGCGGCTCTCGAAAAACAGGTCGTGGCTGTCGCCTTCGACAGCCAAGCGGCTTCGTGTGCCGAGGGCCAGGCGACGCTAGATCTTGCGGTGAGATTGCTCGCCAGACTTTATCCGGTTCTTGCGATACTCCCCTTGGACAGCGCCGCGAGCTCTCAAGCCCAAGCGCTGGAGCGCTTGGCAAAGTCAATCAATCCAAAAATCGGCATCCGGCGTTCCGGCAAGTCTGCCACGGTCTGCGTAGTTGCGGGGGTGACGCCCCTGACACTCCGGTGCCCCATCTTTTTCATGGGATCCGAGGGTTGGGCGGCAAAGCTGTCGCGCAACGGTCCCGTCGGCTCTGGCTCGAGTTTGCTGCCCTATGGAGCTGGCGCCGCCAGTTGCTTCGGCGCGGCCAACGTCTTTCGAACCATCTTCGCCGCCCAGTTGACCGGCGCCGACCTGGACGAGGACATCGACCTCTCATTGTACAGCTTCAACAAGACCAAGGCCGGCGATGCTGGCCCGATTGGCCTCCCCATCGATCTTGGCGAAACGCACCTCGTTGGACTGGGCGCGATAGGCCATGGCTCGCTTTGGGCGCTGGCGAGACAATCCGGTCTCTCGGGTCGCCTGCATGTAATCGATCATGAAGCGATCGAACTCTCAAACCTGCAGCGCTACATATTGGCGGGCCAGGCGGAGATAGGCATGTCGAAGGCGGTCCTTGCAACCACCGCCCTTCGAACCACCGCCCTTGAGGTCCAGGCGCACCCGCTGAAGTGGGCAGAATATGTTGCGCGTCGGGGCGACTGGGTTTTCGACCGAGTGGGTGTGGCGCTTGACACCGCCGCCGACCGTCTCGCTGTCCAAGGTGCTTTGCCCCGATGGATCGCGAATGCCTGGACGCAGGAGCACGATCTAGGGGTCTCGCGGCATGGTTTCGAAGGCGGCCAGGCTTGCCTTTGCTGCATGTACATGCCGTCCGGGAAATCCAAGGACGAGCACCAGCTGATTGCCGAGGAACTCGGAATGCCGGTAGCACACGAGGAGGTAAAAACGCTCCTGCAGACCAATGCAGGAGTCTCCAAAGATTTCGTAGCTCGAGTCGCCACAGCGATGGCTGTGCCGTTTGAGCCGCTCGCCCCTTTTGTTGGCCAGCCCCTGCGCTCGTTTTATCAGCAGGCCATCTGCGGCGGTCTGGTGTTCAAGCTTAGCGATGGAAGTCGTCTCGTACGGACCGTGGTTCCGATGGCCTTTCAGTCAGCGCTTGCCGGGATCATGCTTGCCGCGGAGCTGGTCAAGCATAGTGCGGGTTTTCCGATGAGCAGGACGACGAGCACCCGCATGAATCTTCTGCGCCCTCTTGGATCTCACCTGCACGATCCGAAGGCCAAGGATTCCAGCGGCCGCTGCATCTGTAGCGACGACGATTTCATCGCCGCTTACAGGCGAAAATACGGCAAGAGCGTTGAACTGCTGAGCGACGTCTCCGCCGCCTAAGCAGACGCGGACGTCTCTGCTCCGGGGCGGGGCGGCGGCTTGTGCGCGTGACGACGTGGGGCGCCACTATGACACGCTTGGCCCGCTTCTCTGCCGACCAACGTCCCAGGAAATCCCCTCCCCGCGCATGGTCCCGGACACCTCCTTGCCGACGTGCCGCTCGAGCACCGGCCGCCACGGCACCAGCGTGAATTCTCGCGATTGTTCGATGACTGCGTATTTGCCGCTGGCGAGCTCGACCGACCGGCGCAACGTACCCTCGATTCGGCGTCCAGACCGCGCTTCGGCATAGGGAAGGCCGAGTTCATCCGACAGTTGACCGGCAACGCGGTTCAGCTCGCGCTGGCGCAGGATCGAAATCATGTTGGCGCGATAGACGATCCGGTCCTGCTCTTCATTGGCGAGCCCTTGCGCGATCAGCCACTGCCGCCGGCGGGCTTGCGCCTCCCGCACCTCACGGCCGAAGCCGGAGTTGCGCAGGGTCTCCGGCGCATCCGAGACCAGCTCCCGGTCGATCCAGGTGGCGCCGTCGAAACCGACCTGCCGCTCCAGCGGCATTGACGAGAGCTTGTCGACAATTACGGGCTCTACCTTCGCCTGGTGACGCTCGTAAGCCGTGACACGGTCGAGGTGATCCGGCGCAATGATCCAAGTGCCGTCCGGCTGGCGTTCCACGCCAGCGGTCGCGCGCCGGATCGCCTCCAGCCGTCGGACATGCGTTTCGGCAAAGCGTTCAGTGGCAGACGGATCATGCTTGAGATGAATGTCGATGCTGTAGCGACCCCCATGGGCAGCGGGGATGTCGGCGATCGTGCGGTCGACTTGCCGGGGCCCGGCATTCCTCGGGGTCAGACGCACGATGCAGCCATCGGGCGTGGGTTCCGTTGCCTCGCCTTTGCCGATATCGATGTAATGGCTTTTTCCGTCCACACCGTCGACGACGAGATAATGCCGGTCGCTGATCTCGTCGGCCAGCCCACGCACGACGACGCGACCGACAATGGATGCGGCCAGCGGTTCCGGCCGATCATGCACAATGTAATCGGCAGCACTGCGGGCGAGCCCCTTGCCGGTCAGCTCGCGGTGCATGGTCTTGATGATGTCACCGCGCTCGCCGATGCGACGCAGCGTCATTTCGAGTTCGTCGTCGAGACGCCAACTGCCCGAGCCGACCTCCTCGGCCAGGCCCATCCGCTCGAGCTTGCGCAGGCGTCCCTGATGCAGCGTCTGGCGAAAGGCGGCGCGGCCGTCCGGCGTGACATGTCCATCATCGGAGCGCATGCGAAGCAGCTGGCGGTCGATGCTGGTGAAGCGCTCCTGCTCCATTTCCTGGCGCAGGCGCTGCTCGATCTCGCGGTCGGTGCGAGGACCGAGATCGAGGCTGACCAGTTCGGCCGCGCGCTCGCGCAGGCCGGACGAGATGTAGTCGCGGGCAATGATGATGTTTTCGCCGCGATCGTCCTTGCCGCGAACGATGATGTGGGTGTGGGGATGGCCAGTGTTGAAATGGTCGACGGCAACCCAGTCGAGCTTCGTGTCGAGGTCCTCTTCCATCTGCGCCATGAGGCGCCGGGTCAGTGGCTTGAGGTCGTCATACTCTATCCCATCTTCGGGTGCGACGATGAAGCGGAACTGATGCCGGTCTCCATCGGCACGGTCGATGAACGCCTTGCCGTCGACGCGGTCGCTGTCGGCGCCATAAAGCTCGCCCGGCTCGCCCTCCCGGGTGACGCCGTCGCGTTGTAGATAGCGCAGGTGCGCACGCGCTGCTTCAACCCCTTTGCCGGCCAGCTTCACAACCCGGGCCTTGACGATCACCCGACGCTGGCGGAAGGCCCCATGGCGATCGCGCGCTCTCAGGATCGCGGCCGCCGCCCCGCCGCGCCCTATGCGGCTTCCAGTGAAGCGGCCGCCCCGGCCGGTCCTGCCGCCGGCGCGATTGATCGCGGCGCGGACTTGGCCGACGAAGCGCTTGCTTGCCTTCGAGCCGCGCGAGCCGATTTTGCCGAGCCTCGGCTTGAATTCGTCATCTTGCATCGCAGCCTCCGACCAATCTCTGGCGAAATCAGTGTTTTGCGCTCATCGGCTCTCCTGACACAGGAGACAGCCTCCTGGAAAAACGATGTGCAGACAAAGACTTGCCCGCCTCTTGGAGGCGGTGCCTTTATCTTGCCTTACGCGAACCCGCTCCCCGCTCCTGCCCCACACCGACCCGCCTCACCTCCAGCCCTCACCTGCGATCATGGCGATCTGAACCTGCTCGCTCCGATCCAAGCGGCACCAGAATGTCGCCGTTGGAATTGCTCGCGGGAACACCGTTTCGCAGAAAAAACAGCGATCGCCCGGAGGGACTTTCGGGCGCCGTCGCGTGAGGGGATTTGCCTTTGAATTCGTCCATGTCGTCCGCCGAAATCCCCGTCGCCCTGAGCTGTTTGAGGTAGGCAACGGTCTCCTTTGGCAGCGGCTTGCCGCGCTTCACATGATCTTCATAGCGCTCGGGGCCTGCGTTGTAGGCGGCAAACAGGCCTGGGAATCCGAAGCGGTCATACATGGCGCGCAGATACGCGGTGCCGGCCAGAATATTGTCGCGCGGATCGTGCGGATCGGCTCCCAGACGGTGCTCGACACGCAGCTCCTGGTAGGTGCCGGGCATCACCTGCATGAGACCCATCGCGCCGGCCCGCGAGGTGATGGGATGGCCATCGAGCACAGTCTTGCCGCTGCTTTCGGCATCCATGACGGCATGAATCCAGGCCTGTGGAACATGGAAGCGCCTGCTTGCTTCGGCTGTGAACTCCTGCCATCGTTGAAGCTGCGGACCACGGGAGATGGCGACCGGCTCAGCGCCGGTCGAGGCGGAACAGGCGCATGGCGCAAAGGCGATCATGCCCAGCATCAGGAGGGTCACTCGGTCCATAGCGGCACGAGCCTCCCGATGACATTGGCGGCCGGCACCGGCCCGAAATAGCGGCTATCGAAGGAGCGATTTGCGTCGCTGCCGAGCAGGAAAATTTCATTGTCGGCAAGCTTGCGGCAGCCGTTCCACCATGGCAGCGGACGGCTTTGCGCATCGGTTGCGAGCCGGCGCGCGACGATCTCGCCGCCGATGATGATCACATCGTTGAAGGCGCAGACATGCTCGCCGGGCAGCGCGGCGAGGTGCTTCACCAGCGGAATATTGTGGGGCAGGTAGCCGCGTTCGGCGGCGAGATCGGCAGCCGTTTTTGGCGGGTGGACGAGCACGAGATCGCCGCGAGCCGGTGTTTCGGACCCGATGCGATAAAGGCCGACCGGCGCGCTCGCTGACGCGTTCCAGACCAGCCAGGGCGATGGTTTGACGAAGGCGGCGAAGCCGATCACGCTGAGCCCAATCGTGGCGACGGCGATCGTTTTGCGCGCCCGGATGCGCCGCAGACGGCTGCCGATCAGACGGATGGAGGGACGCGCGATCATGAGCGGCCTCCCGCGCCCGCAGGGCGCGAACTATCTTTGCCGCCCTCGGGAGTGGTGTCCGGCAAGCGGCCTTTCGACCACTCGTCGAGCTCGTCGATGTGATAGCGGACATAGCGGCCATGCTTGCGGAATTTCGGGCCGTTGCCGGTAAGCCGCATCTTCTCCAGCGTGCGCTGGGAGAGCCCGATATAGAAGGCGGCTTGCGCGGTGTTGAGAAACGGACTGCCCTTCTTGGCGCGGGCCGCGCGTTCGTTTTCGTCGTCCATGATGATCCTCGTTTCGCTGTCGGACATGCGAAGGCGAGGATGAGCGAGCGAGGTCGTCTCGGGGACGGGCGAAGAGTCGGGGGAGAGTTTTCGCCGCCCCTTTGGGGGGACCTGCTTCGCAATGAAAAAGCCCCCGCGCCGGTTGCGGCGCGAGGGCTCGAATGGCCGTTCAGTCGACCGGGTTCCAGATGATGGCGTAGGTGTCGTCATCGTCCTGGCCGGCGGCGCGGCCGAGATTGGCGTAGAGCTTGCGCGGGCCGAACTCGGGGGCGGCGATCGACAGGCTCACATAGTCCTTGCCGGAGGTCTCGCCGGTGCGGATCCAGCCGGCACCGACTTCGACCCCTTGCGTCAGCACCCGGAAGTCGGGATGGGTGTCGGCGCTCTTGGCCTGATTGGGCACGATGTCGATGTCGGCGCGGACGCTGAGCGTCTTGAGCTGGCCCTTGTAGCCGCCGTTTTCTTGGGCAGTGACGTATCCGATCGCGGTCATTTGAAGTCTCCTTTTGCTGTCGCCGGGGACCATTCCCCTGCGATGGCGGACCGTGATGGGCGCGTCCGGACCGGCCGAACCCGACAGGGCCGCAGCGGCAGCGGAGGACCCGAGCGGGCAGCTTTTTTGAAGCGAAGCGGCGCGAGGAAGCCGCCGCAGGCGGCGGGGAAAAAAGCTGACGGTCGAGGGTTTCGGGCGGGCCGGATCCGCCCATAGGTCGACAAGCCAGCCGCAGGGGAATGGTCCTGCGAGACGCATGGGGACAGATCGCGCGATCGGGTGACACGCCAGGCAGGCGGCAATGCAGGCGTCGGCCAAAACGCTCTGACCGCATGCCAACCGGCAGATGTGCCCATGCGCCTGGCGCAGAAAGCCAACCGGCGGGATGCACGGCTGCCGAACAGCGTCGAATTGGCGTCGGGATTTCCCGCGCGGTGCGGCCTCGAAGGACGGCCAAAGTGCAGCCGGCGCCCCCCCGAGAGGGTCGCCAGGCGGCGGCTTTCGAAGAGCCGCCGCTCGGCTTGGCAGGCCTATACGGAGGCGAACAGCGGCTGCACTCGTGCCCACTGATCGGCGGTGCGGAAGCCGCCGCGTTTCGTATAGCTTTCGGCCGGGAATTTCATCCAGCGCGGCAGCCAGGTCTCGACCTTCTGGCGGCTATTCTCGCCGGCGAGGAAGTCGCGAATGATCTTCTTGTGCGTCTTCACCTTCTCGGCGACGTTTCCGTCGGCGACATGCTTGCCGCCGACATCGGCGAGCATCGAATTGGCGATTTCCTTGTCGCGCAGCAGATCGAAGAAGGCGTCGTCCGGTTGCCACCAAGCGCCCATGTCGACATGCAGATGATTGCCGAGCGCCTCGATGACGGCGCTGCCGGCTTCGAGTGTCTCGGCCATGACGATGGTGAGAACGTGCATGACATCGTCGTCGCAAAGCGCCAGCAAACGGGCGAAGACGCTGGCGATGGCAAAGGCGTCGCCATTGCCGCCCGCGACCGTGCCTTCCTGGTCGGGCGAGCCGAGCAGGGCCAGGACTTCGCGCCGTTTTTCGGTGAAGGCGGCTTCGGCCTTGCAGCCGGCAAGGCTCGCAGCCACCGTCTCATTGGCGGCGCGCTGCGGCTCGGGCCGCACCTGCCACAGGCCGGAGCCGGTGATGGCGTGCGCCACCATGAGGCGTAGCGCCACGGCGGAATGGTCGAGCATGGCCGCGCGCACGGCGGCGTGACGGTGCAGATCGACATAGTTCTGCATCGGGCCGGTGAGTTCCGGACGCGACGGCTTGGCGGGCGTTTCTTGGTCCCCGCCGCCGTCGCCCTGCTCGCGGGCGCGGCGGGCTTCCTTGTGTGACAGCCAGCCCTCGTGACACACGACTTCGCCGCGATGCGTAACCGCAATGAAGACCTTGCCGCCCTTTTTCTTCGGGGTCTTCTCGTGGTCCCACGCGTGGAAATGCTGTCCCGGTTCCAGCACAACCACCTCGCACCAGCCGGCTTCCAGATAGGCCTCGCGTGTGGCGGCAATCGCTTCGTTCTGTTTTTGCCAGAACAGGTCCGCATCGGCGAAATAGCTGTCCTCGCCGAACAGGTCGCAGGTGATCAGGCCGGTATAGTCCTCGATGGCAAACAGCGCCACCTTGGTGGAGATCGACTGGCCACCGAACAGCCATTGCTTCAACTGGTAGCCGCGCGGCGCGTATTGTTCGGGATCGGCAGATAGCGCCAGCCAGTCCTTCTGCTGCGCTTTGGAGGCCATGGTGAGATAGCGCGCCGTCTCGGCGTCGATCTCCTCGCGCCGGTAGGCTTCGCGGATTTTGGGAAGCAAGTCGCCAAGCGCCAGAATGCGCTTGACCATCAGCTCGGTGATGCCGAAGGTCGCGGCGATGTCGGCTATGGTGCGGCCCTGGATGACGAGCCGTGAAAATGTCTCCCATTGCGAGACCTCGTCGGGATCGAGGCGGGCGAGGTTTTCGATCAGCGAGGCCTCGAGTGCATCGGCATCGTCGCCGTCTTCCATGATGGCGCAGGGCAAGGGATCGGCCTCGCCGCGCTCGTCGGCGAGCGATCTCGCCGCGAAATAGCGCCGCCGACCGGCGACGATCTCGAAGCTTTCCGGCGAGCCGTTGGGCCGCACAAGAAGCGGCACCAGCACGCCGCGCGCACGCACGGACGGCAAGATGTCGGAAATGTCGGGCGCGCGTTTTCCATGGCGCATGTTGAGGGCGGAAATGTTGAGCTGATCCAAGGGAATGTGGGCAAGCTGCATCGTTTTGGTCCTTCGCTTTGGTTGAGGTTGTCCCCGCCGCTCAGGCCGAAGGCCGGCGCGGCGGGGACGGTTTTTGCGCCTATCGGCGCGCTGGTTCCGCCGTGTCGGGCGGAAGCTCGGAATGGTGTTTTGAAAGCGCATCTGCCGCCTGCCGCAGCAGCCGCTCGTCTTCGGTGATGTGGCCGGCGCTGCGCGCGGCCTCGGCATAGACGGAGAGCGGAAAGCGCGCCTGGAAATGAAGGTCGCGCTCGATGCCGAGGCCAAGCCGCCCCTTGACGCTTTCAAGCTCGGCAAGGCTGACGCTGCCCAGTTCGGGAAAGCCGAAACCGAGGTCGCAAAGGCCGAACAGCGTGTCGCCGTCGGCGTCGAGTTCGGTCAGAAGCCAGGTCGCCGGCCCGGTCGGATCGAACAGTTTCACGACCGGGACGTGGTCGGTTTCGGTGTCGGCTGCGCCATTGGCGAGAAGCCGGGCGCGCAGTTCATCAGTGATCAGGATCATGGTGATAGCTCCTCGTCAGAATAGAGTTGGTTGCGCGCGGCTTCTGCGCCGCGCGCGGGCGCATCGGCGCGCCGATCAGAAGGGCAAGCCGGTCGCGCGTGGTGTGAGGGATCGTGCGCGCTCATGCCGCGATCTCCCGGAGGTCTGCCGCGCCTTCGGAATCGGCGATACGGCCAAGCAGGAAATCGGCGGCTTTGGAGGCGTGGCTGGCGGCACGGAAGATGGCGCGGTTGTCCTCGCGCAGCACCGTCAGCCATGAGCGGATGTAATCGGCGTGACGCACGGTCGGCTCGATGCCGAGCGTTGAGCAGACGAAGGCGGCGGTGATTTCGGCGACCAGCTCCTCACGCGCGTAGACCTTGGAGCCGAACGAGCCGGAGAGGTCGCGAGCAAGCCGCGTCGGGTGGCCGGTCCAGTGGCCAAGCTCGTGAAAGCAGGTCCGGTAATAGTCGATCTGCTGAAAGAATGCGGGCTGCGGCGGCACCTGAATGCAGTCGCTGCCCGGCATGTAGAAAGCGCGATCGCCGCCAATCCTGAAATCCGCACCGCTGGCGCGAATGAGCGTCTCGGCCTGCGGGACGATCTCGCGCTGAGGCAGCGGCTCGGCGGCGGCATGGAGGTGTTCGGGCAGGCTATCGCACTGCGCGACATTGAAGACGGTGAAGCGCTTCAAAAACGGCACGGCGTGCGGTTCATCGCCATCGGCCGTGGCGCGTTCTTTTTCGTCCTTGGGAACAAAGCGGTCGGCATGCACGATGGTGGTGCCGCGCTCGCCCTTCCTGACATTGCCGCCAAGGGCAAGCGCCTGCCGGAAAGTCAGCCAGTTCTGGCTGGGACAGCTGCGCTCGATGACCGCGCCCCACAGGATGAGGATATTGATGCCAGAATAGGCGCGCCCGGTGGCCGCGTTCCTCGGCAGTCCAAGGCCTGCCTTTGCGCTGCCCCAGGGCTTGACCCATGGCACGGTGCCGCGCTCCAGCTCGGCAATGATGCGGTCGGTGATTTCCTGATAAAGGCTGGCGCCGGGGCGCCTGCCCTTGCCTGCGCCAGCCTCTCGGCTGGCACAACGCTTGCTGTTTGCACGCATCGTTCTCCTCCGCTCGCCAATCGCGCGCCTTTCCCCGGAAGCGGGGTGGGCGGCGAGTCGCGACCGGAAAGGCCCGCCGTGGTAGGCGGACCGCATCCGAAGGACCGGAACGAAGAGGAGGACCCTGAGCGGCACGCGAAGGGTTGCGGGCTGCCGCGGCGGGCCTAGAAGGGAGTGCCGCCCACCCCGCGCCGCCGGGAAAGGCCAACAGACAAACCGCGCCGCCCGCAAGGGCGGCGGCCGTCACAGCCCGAAGGGCTGCCCGCGGCAGGGGGCGAAGCCGAATGGCCGAGACCGCCTGAGCTTGGCGAAGAAAAGCGGGCTCGGTTCACGAGCACCCGGCGCGCGCCATCAGGCGCGCGGGCGCCTGCCAGGACCGCAGGCTGGACAGAATTTCGCACGCATCAGCGTCAAGCGCTGCGGTTGCGTCGAGAAACGACACAGAGATGCTGCATTGCCTAAGCGTTTACAAGCGACGGCTCAGACCCGAGACTTGCGCCACCCAGCCTTGCGCGCGGCTTCCTCTGAACAAAACCAGCGCTCGCCTGCCGAACCGAGCTAGATATTTCCAAAAGAGGTGCGGGCCCTTGGGGATCGGCAACCCAGCTCTGATGTTCCGTCGCAAATGGCTGGCAAAATCTTGCGATCTACTCTACCTCTGAACGTAAGGCAGTACGCGCTGCCCTGGGGCTTGCAACCCCACGAACGCCTGGTGCTGGTCGACTCAGCACCAAACTCTCTGACCTTTCGGGTCGGAGGTTTGATGAGTTTCGCGGGGGCGCACCGCGACAAACTCTCTTTCCGGGAGTGACGGATGCAGCGAAAGGCTTTTTCGGGATCAAAACATGCAGATCTCTGCCGAGAGCGGCCGAAGCGACAGATCGATAGTCATCCCGCAGACCGGCATGTTGGCAGACAGATCGCAACCGTTCGCGTCCAGTCGGACGTATCGCAGGCCCAGCTTGCTCGATCCATCGGCATCAGCTTCCAGCAACTTCAGAAATACGAGAACGCAAGGAACCGCGTCAGCGCATCCATGCTTTACGAGATCGCGAAGTCGCTTGGCGTTCCCGTCAGCTGCTTTTTCGAAGGCCTGTCGGGAAGCTACGAGACCACTGGTGAAACGCCGCCTCTGCCGGTCGACGAGCGAATAGACTTCATCGCCAGCGCGGAAGGCCGACGCCTTATCGAAGGATTGATGAATCTTCACCCGCGGGTGCGGGCTCGGGTGTCGGCCCTGATCGCCGCACTTGGGGAAGAGCTTTCGTTTCTCGACGCACAGAAGGTCAGCCGCGAGGTTGGCGAGCCCAGCCTAGCCGAAGTCAAGACGGCTTGGGCCGGCGAATAGTCACGGCAAATCCACTGTCGCTAGATACAACTTCCGCAGTCCGAACAGGGCACTCCGCCCAGGGTGCGATTTTGCCGCCGGCACTTCAGGAATTGAGGAGCGATCGAGCATGGCATGGCGCGCCTGTGGGGCGACTACTTTCACGCCGATCGGCAGGAGGTAGGAAACGGCGTCTTTGATGTCCTTGGACTGAGACGTTCACCATCCAAGCCCCACCGTCATTCAAAAAATCCAAAACCATCCCCAAGGCTGGGTCACAGAAGACCGATTTTACAAGATTGGTTGGCATTCAGCAGCCGACAGGCTGCCATCGACTGGGGCGACGCCGAATGGCCGAGACCGCCTCAGCCTGCCGAAGAAAAGCGGGCTCGGTTCACGAGCACCCGGCGCGCGCCATCAGGCGCGCGGACGCCCGGAATTTCGTCCACTTGACCGAGTATGGCTGTAAGTTCGCCAAGCTGGGTATGTTGCTCGTCACTCAATGAAGCGGATGCTCAAGACGCCGGAGAAGCCAAATGCGCCGCAATCTGGCAAGCCTCGCGCAAGTGAGCAGCGCCATAAATCGAAACCGGGCGGCCCTCCCGTCAAGAAAGACCACCCGGAAGCACCGTAGCCGAGGCTACTTTACTTTTTGACCGTTTCCACAACGTGGGTTCTTGGATGGGTCACAGCGGTTTTCACCGTCGTGAAGCGCCCAGAACCGGCGTTGCGGCCGATCTTGACTGACTTGCTCATAGTTTTCACCTCCTTCCCCGGGCAGGTTTGCCCCCTGCGGGTCAGAAGGAATCAGTCAGTCAGATACAATGTAGATACAGAGAGGGCGGGAGTCTAGGGTCAGGCATCTATGCCGAGGATCGCTTCAATGCGGCCAACGACCTCCCACATGAGTTCTTCGTTGGCCTTTGAATGGAAGGACGCGTTTCGCGCTATCCAGTCGAGCGTACGGAATTGATACGAGAGGATAACGCCTGTGAGTTTGACGCCGCGCGGAACGGGAACCTCAAACTTACTTCCTGTCACGGTGTTGGTGATCGGACAAACGGCGGCCAACCCGGTTGCGATGTTAAAATCGCGAGGCGAAATAACGAGAGCAGGCCGGCGACCGGCCTGCTCTGTGCCTGACTGAGGATCAAAATCCAGATAGATAAAATCGCCTCTTTCAGGCTGATAGGCTACATCGTCTACCAAACTTCGTCGCCTTTCGATTTCCCCCAATCAACCTCACGGTTGCCAGTCGTTTGACGAGTTTCGCCTTTCAGAAGTTCGGAAAGTTGGAAGCGCTTGCGTGTGGGTGTTACCCGAATTGAACCGTCTTCGATTTCAACATTTACGCAAACGCCCTCGACCAGCCGAACCTCCTCTGTCACATGCTTTGGAAGCCGCAGCGCAAGGCTGTTGCCCCATCTGCTGATCGTGGTTTGCATTGTTCATGCTCCTAATTTGCCACATTTGGCGGTCTATACATAGTAGATACGCGCGACTATGGCTAGAGGTTCCTTTCCGATCGGTTAAGATTGCGACACTTTGCGCACCTTCTTACGCATGCGCATTAGCTTTCGCGCCTTCTGCTTAGGCGAGACCGGTTTCACCAATCCGCCGATAGGTAAGGCGCTTGCCTTCGATCATTACAAGCAACTGGTCGTGGCGCTCCGGCGCGCGCCGTCAGGCGCGGGCGCCTGCTAGGAGCGCAGGCTGGACAGAATCTCGCATGGATCAGCGTCAAGTGCTGCAGTTACGTCGAGAAACTCGAGGACATCGAGACGCCGCTCTGCGCCCTCGTATTTGGCCACGAAAGATTGCGGACGACCAAGCTTGTCAGCCAGCTGCGCCTGGGTCAGGCCTTTGGCTTTGCGCAGCGAAACCAGCTGGGCCAGAAACCGCTGGTGGCGGGGCGATCGAAGAGATTTGGGCATGGAGGCGAACCGGTCGGGTAAAGACCGGCTCAGCGATTAATCCCGGTTTCGGATTATCCCATTTTGGGATATGCTGCGCGCGCTCAACAGGCGAGGTTCGCAGCAGGCATGAATCGATCAACGGGAACGGAGGAGTTTCGAAGCTCAACCCTGCGCGACGAAGTCCCCTGGTCGGAGAGCCTCACGGCCTACGACAGGGAGCATTTCACGATCTACCTGCGGATCCTGGATGCCTGCGCGGACAATGCCAGCGAAGAGGAGATGGCCGATCGCATTCTTGGCATCGACCCGTCCCTTGAACCGGTCCGCGCCCGCAAGGCACTTCGCAGCCATATCGACCGTGCCAACTGGATGGTCACGACCGGCTACAAGGAACTGTTTGCCGGCTGACGCCAGCACGGATCGCCACGTGTTTCAAACAGGCAAGTCTCTGTATCCGTGATTCCTGGGCGCACGGCCGAAAGAGACGGCACGGCGGGTGGAGTCACAACTCCTTCGCGTGATGTTTCACTGCCATGTCAAGCGCCAGGCTCATTGGCACGGCCTTGGAGAACAGGAAGCCCTGAGCGGTTCTGCAGCCAAGCTTGTGAAGGGTTTGCCGATCCGCCTCTGTTTCGACGCCCTCAGCCATGACCTCGACCCCGAGCATCCTACCAAGATCGATGACCGATTTGACAAGCAGCCGGTCCTCTCGGGACTTGGCCAAGCCGCGAATGAAGCCCTGGTCTATTTTTACCTTGCGTATCCGCCTGTCCTTGAGCGACGCCAAGGTGGAAAAGCCGGTGCCGAAGTCATCGAGCGCGATGGAAATGCCGGCATGGGAAAGCCGCCCAAGCTTTTCATCCACTCTGTCCGGATCCACCGGGGATTCTTCGGTAATCTCGATTTCGAACATCGTTGCGGGGAGGCCTTTTGCCGCCAGACCATCCAGAACCATGTCATCGATATCGCCGGCTTCCAGTTCGCGCGGTGAAACATTCATCGCCACACGAAGATCACAACACTCAGCTTTCACCAAGGCAGCGATAAGTGCACAACAGTCGGCGAAGACGGTTTGGGTCAGCAGCTGAAGCATTCCAGTTTGGCGTGCGGCAGTGATGATTTCGGGTGGAGAGATGGCACCATGAACCGGATGGGACCACCTTAGCAAGGCTTCAAAACCGACCACCGCCTCGGTGTCGAGTTTCACGATGGGCTGGAACCAAGGTCCCAAGCTTCTCGTCTTTATCGCCGAGTGAAGGTCGCGTTCGATGGACTGGCGGCGTTGCAGTTCCCTGTCGAGTTCGGCATCGAACAGGCAAAATTCGTTCCTGCCACGACGCTTGGCCGTGTAAAGGGCGATATCCGCCCGCAACAACATTTCCGTCAGTCCCGGCGTCTGCGCCAAGTATATTCCTATCGATGCCCCGACCCGGACGGACGCGACCTCAGGATAGGGGCGGGCAATTTTGGCTATGATATTGGAGGCGAGATCACTGGCAGAAAGCGAATCCCCTGTTGAGGGAAAAAACAGCACGAATTCATCGCCGCCGATGCGGGCGAGCGTTGAGCCTTCCGGTGCTTCCTCCCCTATGCGGCGGGCGATCCTGACAAGCAGTTCATCACCGGTCCTGTGACCGTAGGTATCGTTGACGGATTTGAAGCCGTCCAGATCAATCAGCATTGCAACGAAGGGGCCGTCTGCGGTCTCGAACCGACCGATAGCATGTTCGAGGCCACGCCTGTTGAGAAGGGCCGTCAGGTGGTCCTGCCTGGAATTGGCCTCCATTTCGGCCGCAAGCCGCTCCGCCTCATGCCTCAGGCGGCTCGCTTCGCGGAAGCGCGCCTGCCCGACAAACGAGGCTCGAACCAAGCCGCCCAGGAAGAGCAGAACGGCAAAAGCCAGAATGTCGTCTTCAAAGTTGCCTTTCGCCAACAAGCACCCCACCGTGATGAGGAGCGGAGGTGTGATGAAGTTGGTCGCTGCCGCGGCATACGAACTGCCGTATGTAACCGCACCAGCTGCAATGCCCGCCAGAATGACGAGATGCAGCGGGGATTGAGGTATCGTGTATCCAACGGTCAGGACAGCAAGAAAGGACCAGGCAAACCCTGCCAGAAGAGCAAGGATGCCAAACCAGCGAAGCCGCGGCAAAACCCGCACTAAATCGTCACGGCGCCCCGTTTCCTTTAACTGATAACGGGCGAGTGCAAGGCGGGCGGCATTTATCGCATTGACGACCAGGAACCAGATTGCAGCGGCAAAGGCGCTGCCAGAAAGGGCGTGCACCGCCAAAATCAGGCCTGACAGGACAGTGCTTATTGGCATTGATACGTAGAGACCAGCCCTCAAGTCAGCAAGCTGATCTTGAAGGATTCTGGCCTCCAGCGTGTGTTCTTTCTTTATGACCATAGACGTCTTAGCTTGCTTTTGAGGCTTCTTCGCAGCGCAACCTATGCAAGCCCACTGAAAGACGAGTTAACTCTCCAGCGGGGTGTCAAGCTTTTGGCCGCTCACCCAAGAAAATCACCGCGGAGCCCCTGGTGAGCGGCCAATCGCCGTGGGACGCTCAATTCTCCGTCAGTGGCGGCCACGACCGGCCATCTCCCGGCATCGCGCTGCGCTTCCCAGCTGGCGTGCCGCCGTGCCGCCAGCGGCGGCGCGCCTGACGCGCTGGCGGTAGCGCCGGTCTGTCCTTCGATGTGATCGGACTCGCGAATTTCGTAGCTGGCGACTTGAACTTCCCGATGATCTCGTCCGGAAGGCTTCGCGCCCCACGGAAAATAAAGCGGCGGCATGCGGTCCGGCGACGGCCGAATGGCCTTCATCGAGCTGAAGCCCGAACACACACGAACCCTCCGCAACGAAGCCACGGTGCTCCGATCGGGAAACGCCGGAAGAATGCCTCGGGTACGCGCACCAGCGCGGCATCCTTTTGCCTTTGAGGTCATCGAGCGATGTGCCAAACAGCAAGTCGATCTTATGGTTGGCTCCGTGAGGGCTGGTAATCACCATCTGGGGCGGGATCGCTATCGCCTTTGCGTGCAGGAGCAACGATTGCTCCGGGCACCGAAGTCATTCCTTCCCGAGGCGCTCATTGCAATACATCGCTCGCAGAAGCTGCATATAGGGCGTGGCTTTCCTGCTCCTGCGCCTGCGAGCCAATGGACATCAGCCATCCTTCAGTAACCTTGCGCAAAAACCCATTTTGAAGGCGCGCTCACGATGAACCCTAATCTCGTCAGACTTGAAAATGTGTCGGAGCGGGGACGGTATCGTGACTGTGTTTCACCGCCTCAGCATGGCCGAAATGCCATGGCGGACAAAGGGAAGATATTGAGCAAAGCGAAGCCCCATATGTCTTGCAAGCCGTGCCGCCGAATGCTCGCCTGAGTAGAGTCCGACGAGGATATTCGTAGCATGATAGAGCGGTGCCGCCGACAGACGCAGCCAGCTGTCGTATCCGTGAAGCATGTCGGCATCGGCAATCTCGCGACGGTCGCGACAAGCTGTCATGATTTTATGGGCGA
>NZ_JBWLUZ010000043.1:0-35920 GCF_057784325.1 Mesorhizobium sp. CNPSo 4689 | reverse complement strand
GTGAAGGAGGAGCCCGATCGTGCCTTCCCGCAGGCGCAATCGGCGCATGACAATTTCTGGGATTTCATTTCGCTGACGCCCGAGTCCATGCACATGATCATGTGGGTGATGTCGGACCGGGCAATCCCGCGCTCCTTCCGCTTCATGGAGGGTTTCGGCGTCCACACCTTCCGGATGGTCAATGCCAAGGACGAATCCACCTTCGTGAAATTCCACTGGAAGCCGAAGCTTGGACTTCAATCCGTGGCCTGGAACGAAGCGGTCAAGATCAACGGTGCCGACCCCGACTTCCATCGGCGCGATCTCTGGGAGTCGATCCAGGCCGGCAATTTTCCGGAGTGGGAGCTGCAGTTGCAATTGTTCGATCAGGACTTTGCCGACAGCTTTGACTTCGACGTGCTCGACGCCACCAAGCTGATCCCGGAGGAAATCCTGTCGCCGATCCCGGTTGGTCGCCTGGTCCTCGACCGCATGCCCGACAATTTTTTCGCCGAGACCGAACAGGTCGCGTTCATGACCCAAAACGTTCCGCCCGGCATCGACTTCTCCAACGATCCGCTGCTGCAGGGACGGAATTTCTCCTACCTCGACACCCAGCTGAAGCGGCTGGGCGGACCCAACTTCACGCATATCCCGATCAACGCGCCGAAGTGCCCGTTCCACCATTTCCAGCAGGATGGCCATATGGCCATGCGCAATCCAGTCGGAAGGGTGAACTACCAGCCGAATTCATTCGGCGAAGGCCCAAGGGAGTCGCCGCAGCGCGGCTTCCGCTCGTTTGCAGAAACCGAACAGGGGCCGAAACAACGCATCCGTGCCGAGAGCTTCGCCGATCATTACAGCCAGGCGCGGCAGTTCTACATCAGCCAGACGCCGCCGGAGCAAGGCCACATCGCGGCCGCGCTGACCTTCGAACTCAGCAAGGTGCAGACAGCGGCCATCCGCGAGCGGATGGTGTCCCACCTCATCAACATCGACGAGGGCCTGGCAAAAAAGGTCGGCGACGGGCTTGGCCTGAAGGCGATGCCGAAGCCCGCCGAAGCGGCCATTGCCACGCGGCAGGATCTTGCGGCGGCACCCTCGCTCAGCATCCTGGCTAACGGCCCCGATCGGTTCGAGGGCCGCAAGCTCGGCATCCTCGTTTCCGACGGCACCGATGCGGCGCTGCTCAAGGCGCTGACCGGTGCAGTGGCCAAGGCCGGTGCCAGTTTCGAGATCATCGCCCCGAAGGTTGGCGGCGCAAAGGCCAGCGACGGCAGCCTGATCGAGGCGCAGCAGATGATTGGCGGCGGCCCCTCCGTCCTCTACGACGCAGTCGCATTGCTGCCCTCGCAGGCGGCGATGGCAGACCTGATCAAGGAAGCGACGGCTCGCGATTTCGTGGCTGACGCTTTCGCGCACTGCAAGTTCATCGGCTACGTCGATACCGCGATGCCGTTGCTGGAGAAGGCAGGCATTGTGGACACTCTCGACGAGGGATGCGTTGCGCTCTCTGGACCCAAGGATGTTGCCAATTTTCTGAAGGTCCTTGGCGCGCTGCGTCTATGGGCGCGCGAGCCCAAGGTGAAGATGTCGTAGCCAGTGCGGCAGCCTTCAGCGGCGGAACCGCGCGCATCTGCGCCCGTCGTCCAGAGTGGGAGCAGGCAATGACGAAGGAGTTGGAAATGGACGATGACACCGTGCAAAATCAAGGCCGCCAGCCGCAGAAGCAATCTGGCGACAAACCCCGTCAGCATAGGGTTGAGGGCAAAGCCTTGCGGGTAAACGAAAACAGCGTCGAAGACCGCGACCCTTCCGCTTTGCCGGCGTCGCCGGACCAGCACTCCGGCGACCTGCTCAAACCGCACAAGGTTGAGGGCAAGGCTCTGCGGGTGAACGAAAACAGCGTGGACGACCAGGAACCCGCCCGCTCACCAGCGCCCCCACACAGGGAATGATCGCGTGGGTCGTCGCTGCCGTTCTTCACGACGGCGACGACGCTAGCGCATCAACCCTGCTGCTCGCAATGCGTCCTCGATGACCTTGGTAATGCCCGCAGCCGAACCACGCGCGTTGAGAGGCTGCGGTTCCGGGGTGGGATCGATATGAACCGCCCGCGGTTTTTCCGCCTGCGTAAAAGTCTGCAACGCGGCGCCCGAAGCGGGCTCGGTTTTTCCGGGGCGCCGCACGCTTGGCTTCGCGAGACCCCAGAAGCGGGCGACATGGCGTGTCGAGGAAATCCCCACGTCCAGCATGAATGGCCCTGCCCTGCCGAGGCCATCGTCGCCGGTCGTGTTGAGCGGCGTGCCATGGCCCATGCCGGCAATTGTATATTTCTCGATCAGTTCCCGGCCACTGGTGTCGCACCAGACCTGCCGTGCTTGACCATCGACTTCTTCCGTGCGTGTCGGGGCCTTGCCGACGCCATGCACCCCTTGCCATTGCGAGAGGATCGCGTCGGCATTCGAGGGCACAACGGTGTTGTCGGCCAAACCCTGCCAGACCGAAATTCTCGGCCAGGGACCGTTGTGTGGAGAGGCCTCGTTCAAGAGCCGCTGGAGTTCGGCTTTGGATGGGCCACCATGGCCCCGCATACGGTCGAAGGCTTCGGGAATAGTCGAGGCGCTGCCGTAGGCAAGCCCTGCAATGATCGCCCCGCCGGCGAACACCTCCGGGTAAGCCGCCAGCATCACTGTCGCCATGGCGCCACCTGCGGAAAGACCGGTGATGAAAATACGCTTGCGATCAAGACCATGCGCGACGACCGCCGCCTCAATCATCTGTCGAATGGAACACGCCTCGCCGTTGTCGCGCCGGATATCCCCAGACACGAACCAGTTGAAGCAAAGGTTAGCATTGTTGGCGCGTTGCTGCTCGGGGAAGATCAATGCGAAACCAAGCTCATCAGCGAATTGCGACCAGCCTGAGTGAAAGTTGTAAGCATTCGCGTTCTGGGTGCAGCCATGCAGCACGACAACAAGAGGTGCGCCCTTTGGCAGGCTTTTCGGACGATAATATTTTGACTTCAAAGCCCCCGGATTTGAGCCGAAACCCACTAGAGGAAGGAGATGGTCTGGCGCGCCGTGCTCGATGGTTTCAGTGAAGCGTTGTGCTCTCAGCGCGGCAAGCCGCGCGATCGTGTCGGAGATTTTTCGCAAAGGGAGCGTCCTTCGTTGTGACGCCCGAAATTGGACGGCAACAGGTGCAACGCGATTGCCACAGTATCGTTGCTGCACTGCACAAAAATTGAAACGGGGGATGCGATGAAGGGCACGGCCACAAACCAGGCGAGCCGCATCCAGCTCGATTTCCGGTAAGCAAAAACCCATCGTGGACGTGGAGCAATACCCGGCCTGCGCTCGGATCCGCTGACCATTCTCATCACCTCTGAGTAGGATGACGGCCTTGGGCAGAGGCGGTGACCGTCGGATGCCTAACGACCGAGTCAGCTTTGGGGGGTCGGCTTGGGTGGCCACAACATGAAAGCATCCGCCAGTATGCTATGTGCGCTGGGCAATTGTTAGCTTGCTGCCGCTGATCGCTTGAAGACGATGGTCACCTTCGTCCCTTCGCCGGCGCTAGACTCGACGTCGAACTGCGCCTTGGCGTTCTCGGTCAGTGAGTGTGCAATCAGCGCACCCAGCTTGCCGGGCTTGGGCCATGTCTCGCCTTCCGGCAGGCCGATTCCGTCGTCCGCAATTATGACCCGGCAGCCGTCGCCACTGACGATGCTATGCAGCGTTATCGTGCCGCCCTCGCGCCCCTGGAAGGCGTGTTTGAGTGAATTGGTCAGCAATTCGTTCACGACCAGGCCCGTCGGCATGGCGACATTGATAGACACTGGGTATGTATCCACCTTCATGTTTAGGCGGATACCCTCGACCGCATGCGAGCTCATCACCGCCGACGCGATCTGGCTGAGATAGACGCCGAGATCGACCTCCTCTTTCTGCTCGTCGGCCGATAGAGTCTGGTAGAGGATCGCCAGAGCGTCGACGCGCCCGGCGAGCCGCTCAAATCGTTTTTGGTCTGGCTCGGTTGCATTGCGCGTTTCCAGACGGATCAATGCGGTGATCATCTGCAGGTTGTTCTTCACCCGGTGCTGCAGTTCGCGCAGCAGGGTGTCCTTCTCGCGGACGCGCTCCTCCACCGAACGGGCTTCCTCAGTTTCGCCATGGGATGACACGTCGACCAGCGCCACGAGCCTGAAACAGACCTTGCCGTTGTCGTCTTCGATGACATTGGAATAGACGTCGACAATCGGTTGATTGTCCTCGTCGCGCTGCAGCCGGAAGGTGCCGACGAAATCGGTCTCCTCGACTACGGCCTCGGCCAGCGGCCGGTCCTTCTGCGGATGAATGCCTATGCCGGAAATTGCTGCCCAGTTTTGCCGGGTAAGCTTGGCCGCCTTCAGGCTGGCCAGTCGCTCGAATTCCGGATTGGCATAGACGACGCGCTCCTTCCCGCTCAGGTCCGAAACGGCAATCGCGATCGGCACCTGGTCGAGGAATTTCTTGAACTGTTCACTTTCCAGCGCGGTGGCGAGGTCAGGCGTATCGAGCAATTGCTCAACCGCCTCGGCCTTTTCTGAATCCGATGTCATCTAGGGCCTGTGCTTGCTTCGGGAGTTCAATATCATCAGTCATGCACTTCGCTCGCCACCGCCAAAGCTGGAAGCGGCGACGCGGTATTCAGGAGTAGGAAGGCACCAGCCTCGTGTCACGGAGCGGCCGATGACGTCACATTGCAGGACCAGACGATCTGCGCCGCCGAAACTGCCTACAGAACACCGCACTTCGCGGCGGTTTGTCGGCCATTTTCTTGCGCCATCGCTTCGGCCATTCTTGTGCCATGCTAGAGAGAACCCCGCTCTTGCGAACCGAGTCCCGCTCAACACGAACTCTTAGATTTGGCTAATGTTCCATCAAGTCTGCGGCATTAACCACTGCGCCGATAAGGCGGAGCCAAAATCAAAGTTGCCAACAGACAATCTACTGCCTCATGGAAGCCGGTTGGCACGGGAGGCGTTTGGGATCCTCACGTGCGCACTAGCTCGGCGCCGCCAGCTTCGCCCCTAAGGCGCCCTCGCAGCGGCCTCTCCGGATACGCTTACGCAACATAATGCCGATTCCGCGCGTTCTACGATGGAGCAGCTATGGCCGATCCAACAGACGGCCCCATGCGGCGACAAGATCGGAGGGCCAGGATGCCTAAGTTCAAAGAAGCGCTTGAGCGTGGAAAGGAAGCTCGCCGTCAGCAGGAGGAGTATCCCCGCGATGAGAAGGCGGAGCACGGGGCCCCTTTGGCGGACTTCGGCGCGCAAGCCAGGACCTGGCTAAATGACGTCGTGGTTGCGTCGTTGGAAGCGGCCAAGGCTGACGTGGCAGGCGAGATAACTGTCGACATAGACACCGCCCCACGCCGCCAGGTCAAAGCGTCAACGCCGTCAATCCGGTTCCAAATCTACAGGAAGCGAGGACCGGAGAAGAAGATCAGAAGGACGTTCACTGTCAGCGTTCAGTTGAGTGGAGGGGTCTCAGTGTCCGCACCTGGGATCGTGGCGAAAGATGTGGGAAACATAGGCGATAGGTCTGATGAGCGGTTCCGTAACCTGGTAGCCGAACTGATCGAGGACGCCGCTAGGGGCACGGGCATTTAGGCAATCTTTAGGCAAGGTCGCGGAGGGCTACGATGGCAACCGCTGATTCCGGTCAATGTCCCACACTCTTGCGGGCTCGGGGGATAGCTCGCTGCCTTAAAGCATCGCCGTTCGTCGGCGATCATGGCCCGATAGGCTGGTGCTGCGAGAGAGGATTGAACTCTCGACCTCTCCCTTACCAAGGGAGTGCTCTACCACTGAGCTACCGCAGCCGCCGATGGCGGGGCTTCTGCCATATCGAACCGGCAAGCGCAAGGCCAAGCGCAACGCATCTGTGAAAGCCTTTGCCGGATAGCTTTTGATGACATGGCGGCGCCACAATGTTGGCTATCCCTGAATGCCGGGCTGGCGGGTCGCCGGCCGGGACGGGACGATGGACGACAAGACAATTCCAGCGAAAAAGAGTGGCGCGAGCCGCAAGGACAGGCTTGCCGAGCAGTTGCGCGCCAATCTGCAGAAACGCAAGGCACAGTCGCGCTCGCGACGCACCGGCGCGGCCGACGAGCGGCCTGAAGGGCTGCAGGCGTCGGGCAAAACGGGAAAAGATTAACTCAAATCAGCCACACTGGCCGGCCACACTTGGTCCTGTGGAAATCCTATTTCTTGAACCAAGCCGGCCAATGGTCTAGACGGGCCGATACTCAAACGATTGAAACCGGCCATTCGGCCGAGGGGACGTTCTTCCATGGATCGCATCAGAATTGTCGGCGGCAACAAGCTTGCCGGAAGCATTCCGATATCGGGCGCCAAAAACGCCGCCCTTCCGCTGATGATCGCCTCGCTCTTGACCGACGACACGCTGACGCTGGAGAACGTGCCGCATCTGGCCGATGTCGAGCAGCTGATCCGCATCCTCGGCAATCACGGCGTCGACTATTCGGTCAACGGCCGCCGCGAGAAGCAGCAGGAAGGCTATTCGCGCACCATCAATTTCTCCGCCCGCAACATCGTCGACACCACCGCGCCCTATGAGCTGGTGTCGAAGATGCGCGCGTCCTTCTGGGTCGTCGGGCCGCTGCTTGCCCGCATGGGCGAGGCGAAAGTGTCGCTGCCCGGCGGCTGCGCCATCGGCACGCGTCCGGTCGATCTGTTCCTCGAAGGCCTGCAGGCGCTGGGTGCCGATCTTGACGTCGACACCGGCTATGTCATCGCCAAGACCAAGAACGGCCGCCTCGTCGGCAACCGCTACGTGTTTCCGAAAGTGTCGGTCGGCGCCACCCATGTGCTGATGATGGCGGCTTCGCTGGCCAAGGGCGAAACGGTGCTTGAAAACGCCGCTTGCGAGCCCGAGATCGTCAATCTCGCCGACTGTCTCAACGCCATGGGCGCGAAAATCTCCGGCGCCGGCACGCCCACCATCACCATCGACGGTGTCGAAGCGCTGTCCGGCGCCCGCGTCCGGGTCATCCCGGATCGTATCGAGACCGGCACCTATGCCATGGCCGTGGCAATGACCGGCGGCGACGTCGTGCTGGAGGGCGCTCGTCCCGAGCTGTTGCAGACCGCACTTGACGTCATCGCCCAGACCGGCGCCGAGATCACGCCGACCAATTCCGGCATCCGCGTGCGGCGCAACGGCGCCGGCATTGCGCCGGTCGACGTGACGACGGCGCCGTTCCCGGCCTTCCCGACCGATCTGCAGGCGCAGTTCATGGGCCTGATGACGATGGCCAAGGGCAAGTCGCGCATCACCGAGACGATCTTCGAAAACCGCTTCATGCACGTGCAGGAGCTGGCTCGGCTCGGCGCCCACATCACGCTCTCCGGCCAGACGGCGATCGTCGACGGCGTGTCGAAGCTGAAGGGCGCGCCGGTGATGGCGACTGATTTGCGCGCCTCGGTGTCGCTGGTCATTGCGGGCCTGGCGGCCGAAGGCGAGACCACGGTCAACCGCGTCTATCACCTCGACCGCGGCTTCGAGCGGCTGGAGGAGAAACTCTCCGGCTGCGGCGCGGTGATCGAGCGGATTTCCGGTTAGCAATCGAAAGGTCGGCGCCGCCCAGCGTCCTGCCCTTCGCTGTCGCTCCGGGCGTTCGTCGTTCGAAAAGCCAAGCAATTGGCTTTTCATCCGCTGCGCGGACCACGCCTCACTCCCGTCACTATACGGGGAGAAGTGCCCGGCAGGGCGATGAGGGGCAGTGCAAACCTGGGGCCGTTGGCGCGGTTGCGCGGATCGCCAAGACCGCCTAACAAGCTGAAAACCAACTTTCAGGTGCGAAATCCGCATGAATGCCCTCAAGCTTGTCGCCCTCGACGATCAGGATCTGAGCATCGTCTCGGCCCATGTCCAGGACGCAGTGATGAAGGTCGGCGACCTTGAATTCCTGCCGGCGGCCAAGCGCTTCGTGCTGACCATGAACCGCTTCGTCTGGGAGGCGAAGTCCGGCCTGTTCCGCCAGCACAATGAGCGGCGGCAGGCCGTGCTGCATTTCGACCGCGTGCTCGGCGCCAAGACCAACGGCATTGCCCGAAACAAACCGGCCGAGGTGCTGTCGCTGCTGGCGATCACCTTCGTCGAGATCAGCAAACCCGCCGGTATCGTCGAGCTGATCTTTGCAGGCGGCGGCACGATCATGCTCGATGTCGAGTGCATCGAGGCCCGGCTTGCCGACATTGGCGGCGCCTGGGAAGCCACCTCGCGCCCCGTGCACAGGGCCTGAGCGCACAAGATGGCCATAACGCTCCGCCAGTCCGATGCCGATTTCGAACAGCGTTTCGCCGCCTTCCTGTTGACCAAGCGGGAGGTGTCGGAGGACGTCGATGCCGCCGTGCGCGCCATCATAGCGCGCGTGCGCGCCGAAGGTGACGCGGCATTGATCGACTACACGCAGAAATTCGACAAGGCCGACCTGAACAAGCTTGGCATTGCCGTCTCCAGGGACGACATCGCCAAAGCTTACGACGACGCTGATCCGGCGACAATCGAGGCGCTGAGCTTCGCGCGCGACCGCATCCGCTCCCATCACGAGCGGCAGAAGCCGAAGGACGACCTCTATACCGATGCCGCCGGCGTCGAGCTCGGCTCGCGCTGGACGGCGATCGAGGCCGTCGGCCTGTATGTACCGGGCGGCACGGCGAGCTACCCGAGCTCTGTGCTGATGAACGCCGTGCCGGCCAAGGTGGCCGGCGTCGAGCGCATCGTCATGGTGGTGCCGGCGCCCCACGGCATCATCAATCCGCTGGTGCTGGTGGCGGCCGATATTGCCGGCGCGTCCGAGATCTACCGTGTCGGCGGCGCGCAGGCGATCGCGGCACTCGCCTATGGCACCGAGACGATCAGGCCGGTGGCCAAGATCGTCGGGCCCGGCAATGCCTATGTCGCGGCCGCCAAGCGCCAGGTGTTCGGCACCGTCGGCATAGACATGATCGCCGGACCGTCGGAAGTTCTGGTCGTGGCCGACGGCAGCAATGACCCGGACTGGATCGCCGCCGACCTTTTGGCCCAGGCCGAGCATGACGTGTCGGCGCAGTCGATCCTGATCACCGACGACCCGGCCTTCGGCAAGGCGGTCGAACAGGCGGTCGAACGCCAGCTCCAGAGCCTGGCGCGCGCCGAGACGGCAGCGGCAAGCTGGCGCGATTTCGGCGCGGTGATCCAGGTACCGACGATCGAGGCCTCTTTGCCGCTGGTCGACCGTATCGCGGCCGAACATGTCGAGCTCGCCATCGACGATCCGGAAGCCTTCCTGTCCAGGATGCGCAATGCTGGTGCGGTGTTTCTCGGCCGGCACACCCCGGAGGTGATCGGCGACTATGTCGGCGGCTCCAACCATGTGCTGCCGACGGCGCGATCGGCGCGCTTTTCTTCGGGCCTTTCGGTGCTCGACTTCGTCAAGCGCACCTCGACCCTGAAGCTCGGGCCGGAGCAGCTCCGGGCGCTGGCGCCGGCGGCGATCGCGCTGGCCAAAGCGGAAGGGCTGGATGCGCATGGACGTTCCGTCGCCATCAGGCTGAACATGTAGAACCATGTCTGACTACGATCGAACCCGCGCCAGGCTGATCGACGTCGAACTCGACGAATCGATCGGCCGTTCGACGCCCGACGTCGAGCATGAGCGCGCGGTGGCGATCTTCGACCTGATCGAGGAAAACAGCTTTCAGCCGATCAATGACGATGGCGCCGGGCCCTACCGGCTGAAGCTGTCGCTGGCCGAGTCGCGCCTGGTGTTTGCGGTGGCGCGCGAGGATGGTGCTGCTGTGGTCACCCACATCCTGTCGCTGACACCGCTGCGGCGCATCGTCAGGGATTACTACCTGATCTGCGAAAGCTACTACGACGCCATCCGCTCCTCGACGCCCAGCCATATCGAGGCGATCGACATGGGCCGGCGCGGCCTGCACAATGAGGGCTCGCAAACGCTGATGGACCGGCTTGCCGGCAAGATCGACATCGATTTCGACACGGCGCGCCGGCTGTTCACGCTGGTCTGCGTGCTGCACTGGCGAGGCTGACCTGCCTGCCCCTCTGCCCCGTTCGATCCTGTTCCTGTGCGGCATGAACGCCGTGCGCTCGCCGATGGCCGAGCAGCTGGCGCGGCGCATGCTGCCTTCCGCGACGTTCGTCGCCTCGGCTGGAGTGCACCGTGGTGAACGCGACCCGTTCGTCGACGCGGTGCTGGCCGAGGAGGGTCTCACGCTTGGTGAGCGTCACCCAAGGACCATGGACGACCTCGAGGACGACTATTTCGACTTGATCGTGACGCTGGCGCCGGAAGCACACCATGCCGCGCTCGAACTCACCCGCTCGCTCGCCGTCGACGTCGAATACTGGCCGATGCCCGACCCGACCGGCGCCGGCGGCACGCGCGAGCACATCATGGCCGCCTATCGCGACGTGCGCGAGCGGCTGAAGGCGCGGATATCCGGCCGTTTCCTCGCGCCAAGGGCCAAAAACGCCGCGGATTAAGCGTGTTCACAAGCGGATGATTATCATATAGGTTCCGCCGCAAATTCCGGCCGGCGCGCTGGAACTGCCATCCAAGCAAAGGTATCGAATGCCGAAGGAAGAAGTCCTCGAGTTTCCGGGTGTCGTGACGGAATTGCTGCCCAACGCGATGTTCCGGGTGAAGCTCGAAAACGAACACGAAATCATCGCCCATACGGCCGGCCGCATGCGCAAGAACCGCATCCGCGTGCTAACCGGCGACAAGGTCCTGGTCGAGATGACGCCCTACGACCTGACCAAGGGCCGCATCACCTACCGTTTCAAGTAAGATCAAGAGCCTGCCGGAATCGCGATGAGCATTTTGCAGAAGCTGGTGCTTGCTTCGGGTTCGCCGCGCCGGATCGAGCTTTTGCAGCAGGCCGGCATCGAGCCGGACCGCGTTTTGCCGGCCGATGTCGACGAGACGCCGCTGCGCGCCGAGCATCCGCGCTCGCTGGCCAAGCGGCTGTCGAAGGAGAAGGCTGAAAAGGCGCTCGCCTCGCTGCAGAGCGAAGACGACCATGCGCCATCCTTCGTGCTCGCCGCAGATACGGTGGTGGCCGTCGGGCGGCGCATCCTGCCCAAGGCCGAGACGCTCGACGACGCCGTGAATTGCCTCGGCCTGCTGTCCGGCCGTTCGCACCGGGTCTATTCCGGCATCTGCCTGATCACGCCGGGCGGCAAGCAGCGCCTGCGGCTGGTCGAAACCAGGGTGCGTTTCAAGCGGCTGCCGCGCGAGGAGATCGATGCCTATGTCGCCTCCGGCGAATGGCGCGGCAAGGCCGGCGGCTACGCCGTGCAAGGCCTGGCCGGCTCCTTCGTCGTCAAGCTGGTCGGCTCCTACACCAACATCGTCGGCCTGCCGCTCTACGAGACGGTGGCGCTGCTTTCCGGCGAGGGCTTCAAAGTCCACACCAGCTGGCTCGCCGCGCGGCCATGAGCCTGGACGACAAGGTGACGCCGCTGCGCCCGAAGCGCCCCTGCCCCGAATGTGGCAAGCCATCGGCGCGCGAGACCTATCCGTTCTGCTCGACGCGCTGCAAGGACATCGACCTCAATCGCTGGCTGAAGGGCGCTTATGTGATTACCGCCCGCGACGACGAGGAAGAGCCGGACGCGGACGGGCCGAAATAGGCCCGTTTGGGGCGGCTACCTCGCTGCCGCCACGGCAGATGATCGGTGTTCCAGAACGCTTGGCGTTTCCCACCTGAAATCAACGCTTAGGCGCTGGACAGGCGAAATTCCCGTGCTATAACCCACGCGCTTTCAAGGGGCGCCCACGGCGCTTTCCTGAAATCCGGTCAACGATATCTCGTTTGCCGGCGAGGCCCAGATAGCTCAGTTGGTAGAGCAGCGGACTGAAAATCCGCGTGTCGGTGGTTCGAATCCGCCTCTGGGCACCATCCCCTCTTCTCCCGACATGCCCTTCCCCCGAGGCCTCTATGCCCACGGCTCCATAAATGGCTGAAATCGCTTATTTTTTTGGCGCGAACAGCGTACCGGGGCGTGTTGCCCGGATTTTCGGCGTATTTGGGCCAACGAGCCGGCGGGTTGGTATTTTTGTTGGTATCGGACAACCTGTTGGTATCGAAGCAGCCAATAGGATGTCCCAGAGATGGCCTTATCCGACGTGAAATGTCGAAACGCCCGTCCAGCTTCCAAGCTCTTGAAATTGTCCGACGGTGGCGGGCTCCAGCTTTGGGTGCAGCCCACCGGAACCCGCTTATGGCGCCTCGCCTATCGGTTTGACGGGAAGCAGAAACTTCTGGCGCTGGGAAGCTATCCTCTCGTCTCCCTCGCCGAGGCACGCCAGGCGCGCGATGACGCTAAACGTCTCCTGATAGCTGGCACCGATCCCGGACAGGAACGCAGTTCGCGGAAGGCCGACTCGTCGAAGGAGTCCTTTCGCTCAATTGCTGACGAATATGTTGACAAACTTACGAAGGAGGGACGTGCCGACCGGACGATCAGCAAGGTGAAATGGCTGCTCGATTTTGCCTATCCCACCTTCGGCGACAAATGCATTCGGGAGATCGATCCAGCAACCGTCCTTATGGCCCTCCGTGGCGTGGAGATACGCGGGCGATACGAGTCGGCCAGGCGACTGCGCTCCACTATCGGCACCGTGTTTCGATACGCGATCGCAACTTCACGCGCCGAGGCAGATCCGACGCTCGCACTGAGAGGCGCACTCATCAGCCCAACGGTCACGCCACGCGCCGCAATCACCGAGCCCAAAGCCCTGGGCGGCTTGCTTAGGGCGATCGATACATTTGATGGACAGCCGACTACCCGAGCGGCCTTAAAGCTGATGGCGCTGCTGTTTCCCCGCCCCGGCGAGCTGCGCGCGGCCGAATGGGACGAGTTCGATTTCGAAAGCTCGGTGTGGATCATTCCTCAAGCACGCATGAAGATGCGACGGCCGCATCGCGTGCCCCTTTCGAGACAGGCCGCCAACGTCCTGATCTCACTTAGAGAAATCTCCGGTGGAGGACCTTTGTTGTTTCCTGGTGTCCGCTCGGGGTCGCGCCCGATTTCCGACAACACGCTTAACGCCGCCCTTCGGCGTCTGGGCTATGGCAAAGATGAAGCTACCGCGCACGGTTTTCGAGCAACGGCATCAACTCTGCTAAACGAATGCGGCAAGTGGCATCCGGACGCCATAGAGCGGCAGCTGGCCCACATCGAGAACAACGACGTGCGTCGCGCCTACGCCCGGGCAGAGCACTGGGAAGAGCGCGTTAAGATGATGCAATGGTGGGCCGATTATCTGGATGAACTGGAGAGCAAAAACGCGCGGGTGATCTCAATCGGGGAACGCGGCAAGCCTGCTGTCCATACACCATCGCGAGGGTCCACTTTGAACCCAACAGCGACGGTTCACCAAACGCCGAGACGAGCCTCCAACCTTCGAAGATCATACTGAGTTCAAAAAACGTCGAAACTGACAACCCATTTCCTTCGTATTCTCTCGTATCGTCTGGCGACCTCAGGACCAGGAGGAAGACTAGTTCTCGCAGTGTCTTTGTCTTATCCCACGTAATGAACTCATGGCGACCAAGAGACTTGAACTGGATTCTCCGCATCTTTTGTTGAGAGCCGAATTGTCCCCCTTCCATCTCAGACGATATTTTGTATTGATCATAAAGCCGAGGGTGGGGGACAAGATGGTTGGGCGCAAATCAAAATCGGGCTTTCTGTCAAAATATACGATTGATGATAAGTATCTAATAAAGCCTGACCGGAAGCAGGGCCGGGCTGGCTTGGATGCGGCGCGGACTCACGATTCCAGAGAGGTACTTATCAAATCGTGGCCACGTGCCAAGGGCGTCGATGACAGCGATTTGGAAATAATTTGGCGGAGCGAAATACGCCAACTGCAGCGCCAAGCAGCTGTACCTCGGGCGGATGAGCTCTTTGTACCAATGGTAGCTAGTGGCAAGGATAAGGATGGCTTTTATGTCGTACTTGATCCCGGCCAGGGAAGTCCACTGGACGTCCTCTTAAATTCAACACGAAAGGCACCACTCCTGGCTCAAGCGCGCCAGCCTCGCGCTCGGCGAACGCTCTGGGCGAACATACTTCGGCTTGTAGACGGGGTTGAGCTGCTCCACTCGCAGGGCACTATCCACAGAAACATTGACCCTTGGTGCGTTGTGACGGCGCTGAGCGAGGAGGAGCCGGACTTCAGGCTTACGGGCTTTGAATGGTCGATGCGCGTGGTAGCGATCGACGCAAATGATCAGAAGCGGTTAAGGGCCCCGCGCGAGGAGCGAGCATTCTCGTTCGCCCGAGACTGGCGTGATCTCGCTCAACTCTCCGCGCTTATACTAGATGTTCCGCTGGCGCCGCTGAACGACCTGAGAGTTGTAGCGTCTCGAGTCGCTGATCATGTTCCTGCCGGGGAGGTGAGGCTTCTACGTGCGATGCTAGGTCTCGAGTACGTTGAACGCCTAGACGGAGAATATATTGCGACGCGCATCCGGGCGATAATTGATGACATCGCCGCAGGGGCGGCAGGTAAGGAGGCATCTCTATGTGTCGCCGTGAGGCTCGGTTCCAGCAGTCCTTTGTCTGAAGCGATACGGACTGCGTCGCATGGCCAAATCGAAATTGCGGACGACGAGCAACAGCTTCGGTTTCTGCGCGACGATCTTGGTGATCAAGTTCAGTTAATAGGAATTCGCGACGGAGGATCTGCTCGGTATGTCCTTCTTGGCCAGCGCCTGACGTATCGCCTGATGCCATACCGGCGCCCGAACTCACCTGATACGGCAAACTGGGAGTTTGCCTTTTGTGAACGTGTCGATCTTGAGCCGCCGGCACGGCATGTAGTGGTCGGCGCGACTTTGATCAACACTGCCGCGATCGATCTCGTAAAGAGTGGGGATGCACTCCAATCGTTCCCCCGAAGGCGAGGCAAAGTCCAGCATTGGGACGACTATATTCGCCGAACCGTCGGGCTGACGAGCCACAAGACTGAGATGTCGCGCATGCACCAGGCGTTCGCGCTGCTCCTAATTTTGGAGATGTCAGATGCGGCCGCCGACATCTTTCCAGTTGAGGTGATGTCGAAGGGGACAGTTGGAGGCCACGAAGAGCAAAAGACCATGCATGTCGTCTCGCGGTCTGATCGAGATCGCGCAGAGCTTTCCACATTGCTTGGGCTAGATGCTCCCGCAGTGCGATTGCGCAAGCTGCTAAACTCTGAAACTCCCCGAGACGAAGGAGGATGGATATTCTCAGAACCTGGAGCTTTGGGCGAACGTTCTGCGACGACAACTGCCTGGCGATTTGTCGATTTCGAAGAGGTGAAAGACGTCGAGTATATGAAGTTCGAGGGGCAGGCATTGCCTCAAACTCGCTCATTTGGATTTCTTGTTCCAGCGGATATGTCAGGGCGGATTGCTCAATTCAAAAGACGCTTGAAAGCGCTAACAGCGCTAAAAAATCACGGAGAGCTTCTGCGCATGTTCGTCGATCCGCGCCTTCGGATCGAAAATAGTCAAGATCCTCTCGATGAGAGCGCAGAAGCTTTCAAGAGATTGGATCAGTCGAAGCAAAGCGCTTTACGCGAAATTCTGGGCACTATTCCCTTGTTTCTTTTACAAGGTCCACCCGGAGTAGGAAAAACTTTCCTTGTTGGCGATCTTGTAACCCGCCGCATGAGCGACGATTCTACTTCCCGCATTCTACTCTCTGCGCAGAGCAATTCGGCTATCGATCATCTAATGAAAGAGGTAAGGGCAGCATTTGAATCGTCCGGGCAAGACAAGCGACCATTGATGGTACGGGCTCGCGCTGCAGATGACGACGACGCGGCTGGCGAACTAGAGATTGATGTACAAGCTGACAAGCTGCTCCAAGATCTGTCAACCAGCTCGATAATGGAAGAAGCATCGCCACGTCTCTCGGCAAGGGTCAGGGCATTAGCTTTGGCCAAAAGGCCGGCTGGTGCACGCCGATCGACTGGAGATGCCGCAAGCCGACGCATTGCTGCCGAGCTTCGGGCATTCGAGGGCATGATCCTCAGAGCTGCCAATCTTGTCTTTGCCACCACTAACTCGGCGGCGGTCGAGCGGCTTATCGAAGAACAAGGCCTTTTCGATTGGACGATTGTTGAAGAAGCAGGGAAGGCCACTGGTGGTGAGCTGCTATCGCCGCTTTTGCTATCTCATCGACGATTAATGATTGGGGATCATAAGCAGCTCCCCCCGTTCGATGTCGACAAGATGGAAAAGCTTTTGTCTTCTACCACAGCGGTCCAGGAAGTCGTAAAATTGGCTGATAAGCTTGTATCAGGGTATCTGAAGGATCCGGGGATCGACGAAACTTTCGATGAAGTTTCCAAAGAAGGAGACGACTTCGGTCGTACCTGCGCAGAGTCGCTTTCACTCCTTATGCTATTCGAGACCTTCGTTGAGCGCGAGTTGACACGTCAGAAGAAGAGAGACGTCGGACCCCGTATTGGTCGACGCCTGAACGAACAGTACCGAATGCATCCGGCAATCGCTCGGATTGTGTCAAAGTGCTTCTACGACGGCGAGTTGGAAACCAATGCCAAGCAGGCCGCAAAGTTTGCAAATACACCATCGCCAATCAAGAGTAGCGATACAAAGAGTCTGCCTGACAGACCAATAGTGTTTATTGATATGCCGTACTCCCAGCAGGAAGGACCCGGCGGTCGTGGGGGGGATCGATTTCCGCCCTATTCCAATCCTGATGAAGCGGCCGCAGTTGTCCAAGTTCTGAGACATCTCTCCCCTGCATTCGACGGCAAGCGTCCGTCTCTCGCGGTACTGTCGCCGTACTGGCAACAGGTTCGTCGTATAGATCGTTTGATCGACCAAAATCGCACTGGCCATTTGTCCAATTTGTCTGGGTTCGCTCCCGCCGTTGACGAAGCGACTTTTTGTGGAACGGTTGACTCATTTCAAGGCGACGAGGCAGATGCCGTAGTTGTTTCGATGGTGCGTAACAACCATCATGCCACTCCTGCGCGAGCTCTTGGGTTTTTGAGAGACAACCGCAGAATGAACGTCATTCTCAGCCGTGCAAAATGGCGGCTGATCATTGTCGGAAGTCTGTCATTTTATAGGCAGATTGTGACAGTCGCGCAGCGTCTGCCTGAACAAGACATTGGCTTTTTGTCGGAATTCCTAGCTGCACTCGATGCAGAGGCATCCGCAGGTTACGCGTCGATTGTCCCGTGGGATACGCTTAAAGGGGGTAAGAAGTGACTGACGTGCAAGTAGCATTTCCTGTCCTGAAGGGTAGCAGGCGCTTTATCATCGAACGAGGACGTCGTTGGAGCGTCATCGAGCACTTATTGCTTGATGCGGTATCGCGCGGCGCAGCTTCCGCAGCTGAGCTAGCTGAGAAAACGGCGTTGCCGCGCCGCGTGGTTGTCGAGGCATTTATTAGATTAATGCGTGCTGGTTGGGTCGAAGTTGTCGCTTCTCCAAAGGGGTCACTGTTCCAGATAACGCCGTCGGGCTCATCCCGTGTTCAATTCGATCAGCTTCCTTCAGCCACAACAACGGAACCGCGGTGGAGAGCATTCATAGTCGACCAGGTGACCGGAAGCGTCTACCGGGGCAGGGAGCTTGAGGTACGCCACAAGAACCAACTGCCCTCAAGCGCGGAAGATAGTCCCGTCGTTTATCTTGAGGCTTCCCCGTCACATGAGCTCGAGGACATGGGTGAGGTGTTTACTGCTCTCGAGGGGGATGATGAGCTAATCGTGGGCGTCGACCGCGGGGCCGAAAAGCTTATGGATCGATACGCGGTTGTAACGGTTAGAGACGGAGTGATCGAGGGGCTGCCGGCACGCGCCCCAACGGCTTTGCGATTTGCGGTTCTAAATGCAGCGGCAGATGCCTTGAGGCACAAAAGTCGTCGTACGTCCCAGAAGCTAGATTCCGAAGCAATCATTCAACAAACATCGCAAGAGGCAACAAAGGACGTCGCAGCTGCATATGATCCCTCCGATGTTATTCTAGATGGGGAAGACCATTGGAGATCATTTGAGCGCACGGTAGCGCTAGCTTCGGAACGAGTTATCATCCACTCGACCTTCGTAAGCGATGAACGCGCCGGTTTAGTATTGCCTCTGCTCCTCCGTGCGGCAGAGCGCGGAGTGAGGGTGGATGTTCTCTGGGGGCAAGATGATATTGGATCCCCCACGCGATCATCACAGGCTGCCGCGGCCAAAATGCAGGCGATGGTCGACGATTCTGGCCGAAGCGGGTTGATAACTGTCCATCCCTTCTCCACCAACTCTCACGCAAAAGTTGTATTTGCGGACTCTGCGAAGGGGTGGAACGCATTGGTCGGCTCATGCAACTGGCTAGCTTCCGACTACAAAAGTTTCGAGACATCTGTCCGTCTCCGCGAACCTTTGCTGATCGGCCAGTTAATTCGTAAGCTTGCTGGTCTTGCTCAAGGTAGGCCTGGAGTATGGAACGATCTCGCGATCGAACTGGCAGTGCTAGGGCGCCGAGTCATGGATATGCCAAGCCCCCGTGGCCGGACTGTTCCAATGAGATTGCTGTATGGGACAGACCACGCAAAACTGGTTTTGGAGGCCCGCGACTCCGCCAAAAAGAGAATATTCGCGCTTAGCCATCGCATCGGTATAAGCGGCGAGTCGCTAGCGCTCTTCCCTGCGCTTGCAGCAGCGAAGGAGCGCGGTATAGATGCGTCCTTTTTTTATGGAAGGACGACCGGTCCTCTCTCAGGTGAAGCTGGAGCAGATCTTATTCGGACCTTTGCGAAGGATGGAGTGAAGGTCAGACCGGTGCATCGCCCTAGGATACACGCGAAGGTTATGGGGTGGGATGACGACAACCTCGCAATGTCTAGTTTTAACTGGTTGTCCGCGGACCCGTCTGACAAAGCGCCATTCCGTGAAATCGGCGTTCTTGTGAAAGCGCCCCAGATTGCTGAAAACTTCTTGCGCCGATTTGAGGTAGCGGCCGCTCTTGAGGTCAGCTAGCGCCGGCCGTTCGCGCTACAGCTTCCAATATCACGTTTGCAACTTTCTAGTCGTGTCTGGACCCTTTTGTTGATCCAAAAGAAAACTATAAAATACTAGAAGAGCTTGCGCTTTCACGGTGTCTACGCGCAACCGGAAGGCCTTCCGTTCTTTGGATCGCATGCTCTTAGTGATGCGGCGCTGATAACAGGGACATATTCGAGCCAAGACCACTATTTGCAAGATTTACGGCTCGCGAAGTACGTGACCGAGTCCGAGTATAATTCAACAAAAGCTTCCGCTGGTGCGAGTGCGGTAATTTGGCGTTCCGGTTGGCGCAAACTATGGCCAGTTCAAAGAGAACATCAAGAACGCCTCATCAGGCTCCGACGAATCTCTAAAAATCGAGCAATTCCGCAATGTCGCCTAGACCGGTCTAGATGAAAGTGCGTCTGTCGCATATAGCGCCCGCTTGCGAGCAGTCGCACAGCAAGAGCATCGCATGCTCTCTCTGATTCCGGTACGGGCCACTGAGACCGACATAACCTTTCGCGTTGGTTGCTCCCCCATTGGGAACAGTCCAATCCCCTTGCCGCCTAGTTGGCAGGGGAACGCCGATATTGCTCAAGGGTTGCCGGCGAGCCCCTCTCCTGGAGAAGCAACCATAATCATACAGAGGCCACCCAAGGAACAGACGCTCGCAGTAAAAGCGAGAGCCTGACGCGTAAGACCCGGCGGAGCGGTCGCAGGGGCCAAGGCAGCGTGACCACGATCAAGGGCCAGTCGTGTCCCGAAATCGATAACCCGTGCTACGCGTTGTCCAGTGTTGAAGCTGATTGCTTTCGCAGTTTCCCCAACACGCCGGCGCCGGGCAGGCCTTCCTTTCTGGCCTTGGCAAATGCCCGGTCACCTTCCAGGAATCCGACCAGCATAAAGGGGATTAGTTCAGCCACGGTTTCGGACTCGCCATAGGTCTGACGGTAAAGCGCCGCGTAGTCGTTCAGCGCATGGTTCAGTTCGGCACTAACGCTTATGGTGATCTTTGAAGGTGTCCGATCCGGAAGCTTTCGGAGTTTCAGGGTCGACATGATTGCTCCTGTTCAGCCCGGGTAGGCCCGCAGCACGAGATCCTTTTGTACGACCACACGTAGCGGCCAGCCGGGGCGTACGGTGATTGTGGGTTGGATGTTGAGGTTCTTTTCGGTAATGCGCTGGCCGGCCCGACTGACATTCTGCTGGGCGGATTCACGGATTGCTTTGACCAAGTCGCTCTCGTGTTCCCCAAAGCTCAATTCGGTGCCGACGCCCAGCAATGTGGCGAGCGCAATACCCTTGATCAGCTGCCAGGTGTGGAAATCCACCTTGTCCTCGAGCCCCGCATAACCGGCGGTGTCCGTCGCCGGCAGATTGTCGATTTCGATCGATGAGCCGTCGGGCATTATTATTCTCTGCCAGACCAGCAGCGCGCGCCTTTGTCCGAAGGCAACAACGCTGTCATAGGTGCCGATCAGGCGAGAGCCCTGCGGAATGAGTAGAATGCTGCCGGTGACGCTGTCGTGCACATTCTCGGTGATCTGGGCGACGACGAGGCCGGGCAGATCGGAATTGATGCCCGTGATCAGGCTGGCAGCTATCACGCTACCAGCCATGATCTGGTTGGGCGAGACCGGCGTCTGCAGCGCACGCGGATTGTATATCCCACTCGTATTCCGCTGGTCGACAAAATCGAGCTTGCGCTGCTGGTTGTTCTGGTCGCCCTCGGCCGGTGCAACGGAAGCTGACGCACGTGCGGCATCGGATTGCGGAGGCGTAGCCTCAAACGGCGGCGGCGCTCCCTGACCGCTGTTGCTGATATCCCTCTCTGTGGGGCGGTTTTCGATGCGGAAGAGGACTTGCGACTCGCGCGCCTCGATCGCCTGTTGTGCGAGCCGCTGCTCCTCGGCGGATACCTCCTGGTCGGGCGCGATGCCGAGCTGGCGCTGGTGCTCCAGGATGGGACGGCCGAGATCGCCAGGCAGTGGCGGTCCAAGCACCGGAGCCTTCGGCTTGATCCCGGAATAGTCCTTGGGAAGCGTATCGAGTCCCTCGGCCGTTGGCTTGCGGTCGGTGTTGTAAAGCTCTTCGGCCTGTTGCTTCAGGTGCAGTGCCGGTCCTTGCAGCGCCATCATGGTGACGCCAAAGATGGCGCCGGAACCAACAGCTGCGACCGCGACGATTATGCCGCGCCTGAAGCGCACAACTCGGCGCGGCGAGGTTCGCAGCTGCAGCTGTTCGGGATCGAGCTTCGGCGGGACATTGGGGCGAGTGGTGTCGGTCATGAGCGCTCCCCTCACCTGCCGAAGCGGGAAAACAGCGACACCCGCCGCGGCGGTTGCCGGCCGTCGGTTCTCGTGATGCGCACCACCTGCTGTTGCTTGGTACCGAGACGGAGCTCGGCCGCGGCGAAGAGGCGATCGACGATGTAGTAGTTGCCGCGCATGCGATAGTTGACGAGCTGGTTGTCTCCGTCGGCACCGACGATGAAGAGCGGCGGCGCCTCGCCCTGATCGATGCGCCCCGGGAATTCGATATAGACCTTGCTGCCATCGTCGAAGGCGCGCTTCGGGCGCCAGGCCGGCGTGTTGCCGGTGATCGCATAACGGAAACGGATGTTTTCGAGGGCCACATTTGCGGCCAACGGGGTGGAGGCCTCGGCCTGAGCGTTGCGACGGCGCAGCGCGATGATCTGATCCTCGCTATAGGTCCAAGAGATCGCCGCCATAGCGGTCTTGTCCGTGCTTTGAAGCTGCAGGTGATAGGATCGCCTATCGGTGGTGATGACCAGATTGGTGGCAAGACCCGGCGCGAAGGGTTTGACCAGCACATGGGTACGCTGATCATCGCCGGCGCCGCTCGTTGTGTCACCGATCACCCAGCGGACGGTGTCGCCTGCCGACACCGATGTGAGTTTCTCGCCTAGCTGCAATGCGATATCGGTGACGCGCTCCGGCGCGGCGTAGAGCTGGTAGAGCGCGCCGTCGGCAAAGGGATAGACCTGCACCGCATTGACATAGCCAAACTTCGTGGGTTGCTGCGTCGCCGCCTTGTTGGCATCGGCGACCCGTTCTTCAGGCGAGCGCTTGTCGTCGGCGACCTTGCCGGGCTCAGGCTGTAACTGACCGGGCAGCGGCAGAGGCTTTGGCACCGCGACGACCTTGACCGGCTTTTCTGGCGCCTTCTCGATGGCGGCCGGCTTGAAGTCAGCCGCGTCATAGGAAATCTGCGGCGGTGGCAACGGCTTCGAAGCACAGGCAGAAAGAACCGCAGCCGACGCCGACAGCATCAACGCGGCACGAAACGATGGGCCTTTATTTGTCATTGGCGGGCTCCTTTGGGAAAAACGGATGTCGGCGCAGCACTGTCGAGCTCACGCGACCAGTCGATGGCGTTGATGAAGACGCCGAGCGGGTTCTTGCGCAGCTGATCGGTGTTCGTCGGCGGGCGGATCACGACGGTGAGGATCGCAGTCCAACGCGTCGTGCTGGCGAGGCTGCCGCGTTCGAATAACTGCTCGGTCCATTTGACCTGGAACGAACTGTCGGACGCCCTGACCACACTGGTCACCTGGACCGACACACTGCGCGTGCCGATCTGACCGAAAGGGTTGTTCGCCTTGGCGTATTCATTCAGGAAGAGGGCTGCGCGGTCGGTGGCAAAGTCGTAGGCCGACAGCCAGTTCTGCCGCACCAGAACCGCATCGGTGGAGACCGAGCGGACATTCTGGATGAAACGGCCGAGATGCCAGGCGATCTGGGCATCGTCGGGCTGGTAGTTTTGGATTGCCGGCGCGACGGCGCGCGTCTCGCCAAAATGGTCTACCTCTACAACATAGGGCACAACGCGGCCCTGCATCGACTGCCACAAGAGCCCACCGGAAAGCCCCGTCGCTAGAGCGAGGCAGCCGAAAGCCATCAGCCGCCAGTTCCTGGCCTGGACGCGAGCCGTGCCGATGCGCTCGTCCCAGAGCTGGCCGGCCTTCTGGTAAGGTGTTACGGGCTCGGGCGTCTTTCCGTAACGCTGAACGGGTCGCTTGAAGAGCATCTAGTCTTCCTTGTCATTGAGAGAGGGATTGGCGCCGCTTCCGCCCCGATCTCCATCGCGCACCGCCTGCGTGGCGGCGTGGCGATGGGCACGGGCGGATTGTTCGGAACGCAGGCGTCTTGCCCATGCCGGCGCGGCGGCTGGATCCGCAGCGGGGGAACTTCCGGTCATCGAGCTGGTCGGCGTGCCGCCGGTCGCGGTCCAGGCAGCCTCGCGACCGGCATCGGCGCTACGGCGGAGGGGTTCTGCGGTGGATCGCATCCCACGCATGGCGGCGCCGCCAGCGGCACTCGCAACGCCGTGCAGGCCAGCAGCTATCCCGGAGAGGCCGGACTCGGGCGATGTTGCACGCCCCATCTGCCAGGCTGTGGAAGCGGCCGATCCCATAGCTGTGCCGGCACGGATTGCACCCAGACCGCCGCCGGCTGCCATTCGAGCGCCGGCGAAGGCTGCGCCTCCGGCAACGAGCGCTGAACCGGCGGCGGCCGCGCTGGTTCCAAGTGCTGCGCCCGCGCCAAGCTGCGGCGCGCCTGAGACAAGACCCGAGGCAATTCCAGGTCCGAAGATTCCCAGCCCAAGCAGCGCCAGCGCACCCAGCACTTGCGACATGGCCGCGGCGAGGTCCGGCTCCTTGCCCTGCAGCGCGGATGCGAACTCACCAAAGAGCGTCGAGCCGATGCCGACGATGACGGCCAGCACCATCACCTTGATGCCCGACGAGATGATGTTGCCGAGCACGCGCTCGGCCAGAAACGCCGAACGGTTCCAGAGCGCGAAGGGCACCAGGACGAAGCCGGCCAGTGTGGTGAGCTTGAACTCCAGGATGGTGATGAAGAGCTGGATGGAAAGGATGAAGAAGGCGATCAGCACCAGGAACCAGGCCAGAAGCAGCACGAAGATGGTCAGCGCGTTGCCAAAGATCTCGGGGAAGCCGACGAGCTGGCTCGCTTGATTGAGCAGCGGCCAGGCGCCCTCAAAGCCGGCTGCTGCAATCCGGCCTGGCCGCAGGAGACTGTCGGCGGACAGATTGCCGGCGGACGCATTGATGCCGAGCCCGGCAAAGGAGCGGTAGATGATGTCAGCGAGGTTCTTGAAATTGTTCAGGATGAACGCGAAGGCGCCGACATAAAGCACTTTTCGGACAAGCCGGCCAAGAATGTTGGGCTCGCCGCCGAATGCCCAGACCAGGCCGGCCAGCGTGATGTCGATGCCGATCAGGATGGTAGTGAGGAAGGCGACGTCGCCATTAAGCAGACCGAACCCGCTATCGATGAAGCGGGTAAAAGTCTCCATGAAGCGATCTATGACGCCGAGGTCATTCATATCGCTGCCTTCCTCGTTGTCTTGAAGAACTGCCGATCAGTTGCCGGGATAGGCCGTGCCGGTGCCGAGGAAGCGCTTCGTTGTCTCGCGGGCGGCTTCCTCGGACTGCGCCTTGCGCGCCGCATCCTCGGCCTCAGCCCGGAATTGGGTGGCGAGCAGCGTCTGGATCTGCATCTGCTGCTTGGTCGAAAGCGCGATCAGCTGATTGGTGGCCTGGCTTGCTTCAAGCGCACCGGCCGCCCCCTGGCTGCGGTTAACGAGATCGGTAAGCAGGTCGCCGTCGGCCCGCACGTTCTCAACGATTTGCGACTGCGCGCTCATGGTTTGGCGGAACGCCTGCATGGCACTTTGCCAGCGCTCGCGCGCGGCGCTGGCCACGTCGCTGGCCTTGATCGTGGCATCGTAGCTTTCCGGATATTGCGCACGCCATTGATCCTGGAGCTTGTCGAAATCGAAGCTCAGGCCACTGGCCTGGGTCATCAGACCGTCGATCCGCTGGAGCGACCCGGTGAGCTGGCCAACGGATGAAAAATCCAGGCGCTGAAGGTTGCGCGCCATGTTCTGCAGCATGGTCGCCTGGTTCTGAAGCGATTGGATCTGGTTATTGATTTGCTCCAATGCCCGTGCCGCCGACAGCACGTTCTGCGTATAGTTCGATGGATCGAACACGATTAGCGCATAGGCCGGCTGGATGTAGTCGGCCATCGGTTTGGCGATCAGCGAAACGGTGACCAAGCTGGTGAAAAGACGGCGTCCCATCATGACGATTGCTCCTTGTCTGGTTGAGGGAATTGCTGGAGAAGCTCGGCAGCCCAATCGAGACCGCGCGCGCTGAGGAAGCGGGAGGCAAAGCTGCCTTGCCCGTCTTCGGACAGGATGTTGTCGATCAGGGTCTGCGTGGCCGGATCGGAGGCGCCGCAAAGCGCAAGTGCGATCGGGCCAAGCCCGAGCTCGAAGAGGCGGTTGCCGCGACGCGACTGCAGATAATAGTGGCGCTTCGGGGTGGCGCGGGCGACCAATTCGATCTGCCGCTCGTTCAGGCCGAAGCGCTCATAAGCCGTCCTCGCGTGCGGTTCGACGGCACGATCGTTCGGAAGAAAGATCCGTTGTGGGCAGCTCTCGATGATTGCCGGCGCGATCGACGAGCCAGCGATGTCTGCAAGTGACTGCGTGGCGAAGATGACGGAGACGTTCTTCTTTCGCAGCACCTTCAGCCATTCGCGGATGCGGGCGGCAAAGAGCGGGTTGTCGAGATAGACCCAGGCCTCGTCGAGCATGAGCAGTGTTGGCCGGCCGTCGAACCGCTCCTCGAGGCGATGGAAGAGATATGTGAGCACCGGCAGCACCGCGCTTTCCTCATGCATCAGCTCCTCGGTCTCGAAGCACTGCACGTCCGAGATGGCCAACCGGTCATCATCGGCATCGAGCAGCCGGCCGAAAGGACCGTCGAGTGTGTAGGGCATGAGTGCCGACTTCAACGCGTTGGACTGAAGCAGGACCGACAGGCCGGTGAGTGTGCGTTCCTGCGCCGGTGCGCTGGCAAGGCTGGTAAGTGCCGACCAGATCGCCTCCTTCACTTCTGGCGTGACGGTGACGTTTTCATGGGCAATCAGGCCGGTGATCCATTCCGCCGCCCAGCTCCGTGTGGCCGGGTCGTCGATGTTGCGTAGCGGCTGGAAGGCGAGCGCACCGTCGGCACCAAGGGCATGATGTTCTCCACCCATGGCCAGAGTCGCCGCACGGGCCGAATTGCCCTTGTCGAAGACATAGACCTGAGCGCCAGCGTAGCGTCGGAACTGCAAGGCGATGAGCGCCAGCAGCACCGATTTGCCGGCGCCGGTCGGCCCGACAACCAGCATATGGCCAACGTCGCCGACATGGGTGGAAAGCCGAAACGGTGTCGATCCGCCGGTTTCGGCGAAAAGAAGCGGCGGCGAAGCTGATCCGGTAACCTCGGCAAGATGCTCGTTGTCCGATGGGCCTGCCCACGCAGACGACAGCGGCATGAGATGGGCAAGGTTCAGGGTGTGAACAAGTGGCTGGCGAACGTTGGCGTAGACGTGGCCCGGCAATGAGCCAAGCCACGCCTCGACCGCGTTGACGGTTTCGCGGATCGTGGTGAAGCCGAGCCCATTGACGATGCGCTCGACGGCGCGAAGCTTTTCCGCGGCGGCTTCACGATCATTGTCCGATACTGTCACCGTTGTGGTAAGATAGCCGAAGCCGACATGATCGCCTCCAAGCGCCTGCAGGGCGGCATCGGCATCGACCGCCTTGTTGTCGGCATCGCTGTCGACGAGCGGCACCGGTTCGTTGGTCACGACCTCGCGCAGGATGGCGGCGATCGATTTGCGCTTGGCGAACCACTGCCGGCGCAACCGCGTCAGGGTCTTCGTCGCTTCCGTCTTGTCGAGCGGAATGAAGCGCGTCACCCACCGATAGGCGAAATCCTGGTGATTGAGCGCATCGAGAATCCCCGGCCGGGTGACGTTCGGAAAACCGAGGATTGTGAGCGTGCGCAGATGCTGTTCACCCAGCATCGGTTCCAGGCCACCGGTCAGCGGGGCGTCGACCAGCAGCCCGTCGAGATAGATCGGCGTTTCCGGCACGGCGACCGGATGGCGGCGGGTCGAGATTGTGCCATGCAGATAAGTCAGCGTCTCGGTGTCATCGAACGCGCGTACTTCGGGCATGAGGCCCGAAAGAAGATCGAGAACCCGATCGGTTTCGTCACGAAACCGAACCAGTTCCTGGCGCCAGTCTCTAGCGCTGCCAGAGTAGTGCGAGTCGACGAGAGCGCTTTGCGCCCGCGCCTGACCATCCGGTGGCGGCATGAAGACCAGGGTCAGATGATAGACACTCTCGAAATGCGCGACCTTGCCCTCGAAGGCCGCGCGCCGTTCCTCATCGACGAGCCATGAGGCTGCATCAGGGAAACGCGAGATCGGATAGCCCAGCGCTTCGACGCGCTCGGCCTCGAAGAACAGCGCCCAGCCGGAGCCGAGCCTTCTGAGCGCATTGTTTGCCCGCGCGCAAATGCCGATGAGCTCAGCTTCCGTCGCGCTTTCAAGGTCAGGGCCGCGAAACCGCAACGTCCGCTGAAAGCTGCCATCCTTGTTGAGCACGATGCCGGGCGCGACCAGAGCGGCCCAGGGCAGATGATCGGCAAGCCGGTCAGCTTTGCCGCGGTATTCGGAAAGCTTCAGCATGCAAGCCAGCCCTTCTGCCGGAGATGGCGGACAAGCACGCTGGCAAAGTCCGGATCGCGCCTTGCGGCAAAGACCGCAAGCGTGTGTCCCGCCATCCAGATCACCAGACCGGCAATCCACTGCTGCAGGCCAAGCCCGATGGCTGCCGCCACCGTGCCGTGGAGGATCGCCACCGCCCGCGGCGCACCGCCGAGCAGGATGGATTCGGTTAGTGCCCGGTGGACGGGCACCTCGAAGCCCTCCATATGCTGCTCTCCCGTGCTCATCCGACGAGTGCTCCGCCGCCGAAGGAGAAGAAGGAGAGAAAAAAGCTCGATGCGGCGAAGGCGATCGACAGGCCGAAGACGATCTGGATCAGCCGGCGGAAACCGCCCGCCGTGTCGCCGAAGGCAAGGGTGAGGCCGGTGGTGATGATGATGATCACCGCAACGATCTTGGCGACCGGCCCCTGCACCGATTCCAGGATCTGCTGAAGCGGCTGTTCCCAGGGCATGCCGGAGCCGGCCGCATAAGCCGGCACGGTAAGAATAAACGTGAGCGCGGCGGACGAAAGAAAGCGAAGCTTCTTGCGCATGAAGTGACCTCTCAAAGCTGCAGGAGTTGCGGAAGCGTGAGTTGGGTGACGGCGTAGTCGCCGCTGCCATCGAGACCAGTGACCTCGGCGATCGCGTCGATACGGCGCGAGGATCCGCGGCCGGCGATGAAGACGATCAGATCGACAGCGTCGGCGATGAGCCGGCGAGGCACGGTGACGACGGCCTCCTGGGCGAGCTGCTCGATGCGATAGAGGGCCGAGCGCGCCGAGTTGGCGTGAACCGTGGCGATGCCGCCGGGATGCCCGGTGTTCCACGCCTTCAGCATGTCGAGGGCTTCAGCGCCCCTCACTTCGCCGACGATGATGCGGTCGGGTCTAAGCCGCAGCGTCGAACGCACGAGATCGGCTAGCGTCACCGCACCCCGCCTCGTCCTCAAGGCAACGCAGTCCTTTGCAGCGCATTGCAGTTCGCGGGTGTCCTCGATCAGGATCACCCGCTCATCGCATTCGGCGACTTCCGCCAGCAGCGCATTGGCAAGCGTCGTCTTGCCTGATGAGGTGCCGCCGGCGACCAGGATGTTGCGCCGTTCGCGGACCGCCTTCCTCAATGCATCAGCCTGCAACGGCAACATGATGCGGTCGGCGACATAGTTGGCCAGCGTGTAGAGTTTTGCGGCTGGTTTGCGAATGGCGAAACACGGGGCCAGAACGACAGGCGGCAGCAAGCCCTCGAAGCGCTCGCCTGACGGCAGTTCGGCACTGACAATGGGATTGTCAGCATGGGCCTCGCCACGGACGTGGGAGGCAACTAGGCGGATGACACGCTCGGCCTCGGAAGGATGCATGTGCACGCCGGTTTCGACCCGGCCCTCGCCCAACCGGTCGAGCCGCAGCACGCCATCGGGATTGACCATCACCTCGATGACGGTCGGATTGGCCAGGGCCTCGGTGATCGCCGGGCCCATGGCGGTGCGCAGCATGGCGCGGCGGCGGTGGTCGGCCTCGGGATGAGAACTCATGCTTCCCCTCCCCGGCGATCGTCATTGCCAAGAGATCTCTTACCGGAAGCAATCTGTCGGCCGACCTGCTCGACGAATTTGTCAAAACGCTCCTGGGCAATGGCCTGCGTTGCCTTGTCCGGAACCGGCGTGTGCGCATGTAGCGTGATCGAAAAGCGGATGAAGAGAGCCAGGCTCTCCAGGATCATTTCGACATCGCCTCGGACATGGCCGAGGTCGCGGGAAAGACGGTCGAGCCGCTTGCCGTAGCGCTGGTCAAGCTCGTTCTCGCCGCGCCGTTCGATGAAGGCCTCAACCGCTTTTGCAACGATCGCCGATTTGGTGGTCGAGGGGTTGCGGCTGAGGGTCTCCAGCTTCTCGCTTAACCCGGGCTCGAGCAGAAACTGGTGGCGAATGCGGTGGGGCTTCATGGGGCTCGTTCCGTCTACCCGGCGCTGATGCACCGGCGGCGCGAACGAGCATCGTCGAGATCCGCAAAATCGCTTATGGGCGTTATCTACGCCTAGATGCGCCTGAGCCGCCGGACGCGTTCAGAAGCCGGGCACGATGTCCTTGTCGTCGCCCTTTCCTTCGTTAATCCCGTAGGCGCGCGCGGCGGTGGAAATCCGATCCATGACGCGCTTGTCAGCGACCGTCTCGCTATCATCGTCGGCGGGCTTGAACAGTTCTTCCTGATCTGGCTCCTGGGTGACGACGATCTGTTCTTCGGGCAAACCGGGATGGCGTTGCTGTTGGGCGCCACCCTCGTCTTCAATTGTCGCGCCGGCGCTTTCATCGTCGGCGGCAAGACGGCGATCGACGCTGCGGACCCGACCGCTCCAATCATCTGGACGCGACGGAGGGCGATCGGCATAGGGACCTTCGAGCAGCGCCGGCGCAGGCACTAACCGCTCGATGAAATTCCGATCCTCGTAGTAACGCAACTTCTTGGCGCGGATCGGCGGCAACCCCGAAACCAGCACCAGCTCGTCGAATGGCGGCAGCTGCATCACCTCGCCAGGCGTCAGCAGCGGCCGGGCAGTCTCCTGGCGGCTCACCATCACATGCGAAAGCCACGGCGCCAGCCGGTGACCCGCATAGTTGCGCATGGACCTCAGTTCCGTCGCTGTGCCGAGCGCATCCGAGATGCGCTTGGCCGTGCGCTCGTCATTGGAGGAAAAGGCAATGCGTACATGGCAATTGTCGAGGATGGCGTTGTTCTCGCCATAGGCTTTCGAGATCTGGTTCAAGGACTGCGCGATCAGATAGGCGCGAATGCCGTAGCCAGCCATGAAGGCGAGTGCGGTTTCAAAGAAGTCGAGACGGCCGAGCGCTGGGAACTCGTCCAGCATCATGAGAAGCTTGCGGCTCTTCTTCGGATCACCCTCCAGCCGCTCAGTTAAACGGCGGCCGATCTGGTTGAGCACCAGGCGCACCAGCGGCTTCGTGCGTGAGATATCCGACGGTGGAACGACCAGATAGAGCGAAATCGGCCGTTCGGCATCCATGAGATCCGCGATGCGCCAGTCGCATCCCGATGTCGCCGCAGCCACTGTTGGATCGCGATAGAGACCCAGAAACGACATGGCGGTCGAAAGAACGCCTGAACGCTCGTTTTCTGACTTGTTGAGCACTTCGCGCGCCGCCGAGGCGACAACTGGATGGACCTGAGGCTTGTCCGCCGCACCGAGGTGGTTGGTGGTCATCATCCGCTGCAGCGTCGCGGCAAACGAGCGTTGTGGGTCCGACAGGAAGGTGGCCACGCGGGCGAGCGTCTTTTCCTCTTCAGCATAGAGCACGTGCAGGATGGCCCCGACCAGGAGCGAATGACTGGTCTTCTCCCAATGGTTCCGCCGTTCCAATGCGCCTTCCGGGTCGACGAGGATGTCGGCTATGTTCTGGACGTCGCGAACCTCATTCGGGCCCTTGCGCACCTCCAGCAGAGGATTGTATCGCGCCGATCTCGCATCGGTCGGATTGAATAACAGGCAGTAAGAAAACTTCGAGCGCCAACCGGAGGTCAGCTGCCAATTCTCGCCTTTGATATCGTGAATGACGGCCGAGTCAGTCCAGGAGAGAAGCGTTGGGACAACCAGGCCGACGCCCTTGCCCGAACGTGTGGGTGCAAAGGCCATTACGTGCTCCGGTCCGTCATGGCGGAGATAGCGATCGTTCAGCTTGCCGAGGAAAACGCCGGCCGGCCAAAAAAGGCCCGCCTTCTCGATTTCCTGGCTGATGGCCCATCGCGAGGAGCCATACGTCGTGACCAATCCGCGCTGCCGCGCCCGCCAAAGGGAACCGGCGATCGCTGCCGCACAACCTATGAACCCACTGCCAGCGGCGAGCATGCCGGCCTTGTCGAAGACCTCAGGCGCGTATGCGTCGAAATGGAACCACCACTCGAACAATTTCCATGGCTTATAGATCGGCCAACGGCCCACGACGAACCATGGCCTACCAAGGGGCGGCTGATGGTCGAGCATATGAGCGCACCATTGCGTCGCCGCCCAGACGCCCAGAATGACGATGGCGAACACAATGGCGGTCTGCCCGATTAGCAGCTTCGTGGGTGTCATCGGCTTGGTCCGCTGTTCTGACTGCGGATCAGCTTGCCGCCAGACGCGGCGAACCGGAATCCACTCTACATACGATCCGGCGCTACCGGCGATTATATCGTTAACGTTCATCAGCAGCTCCGGAGGCCTTTCACAAGACCTTCGAAGCAAAACAGGAACGTCGAGCCCAGGGTGTTCTGCTCCCGTTCGCCTTGAGACAGCTCCTCCGATCAGCACCACCAGCTTTTCTGTAGTGGAACGACGCATTCGGGCCGTGAGTTGACGGTCCGCTTTAAGGCGAACTTATCAGAAGAGCGACCGAGTAATGTGCTCGCGGGCGTCGATTGAGGTGCGTAGAAGTAGCCGTCCGCACCATCCGTTCTTGCGAAAAGACTGCGCCGGTAAGCCGATACCAATACCAGCTCGCCCACAGCGCACGGCGCGCTCCCCATTTATTGATTTAGTAACTACGCAATGTCACTTTACTGCGTGGGACATGGCGAAGATATTGATAGACTATTAACAGTCACCCATTTCATTGGGCGATGGGCGAATCTTGACGGCGGTCAGGAGAGGGCAAATTATTCTCTTTTCTTGGCAGAGCTTTGTGATGTGATTGGAGTCAGGCGACCCGATCCGGCATTGGCCGCCCATGACTTCAACGACTACGTGTTCGAACGGCGTGTTGAAAGAAAACGTCCGGACGGGTCGACCGAAGCTGGGCGCATCGATCTCTACAAGCGAGGGTGCTTTATCCTAGAGGCAAAGCAGAGCCGCCTTCGTGGCGGCAAGAAAGCGGTTCTAGAAGGCCAGACAGACCTGTTCGCGACGGCGGAAGGTGGACCCGCCGGAACAGCATTGCCTAGTCTCGATCACGTTATGATCCTGGCCCGCCGGCAGGCCGAGCGATATGCAGCGTCGTTGCCCTCCGACCATCCATATCCGCCCTTCATCATCGCCTGCGACGTGGGGCGTGCTGTCGAGCTCTACGCTGATTTTTCCGGTCACGGACGCCACTACGCCCAGTTTCCCGATGCGCGGCAATTTCGCATCGAACTCAGCCAGCTAGCCAGCGCGGATACCCGAGAACTGCTGCGTGCGGTATGGGAACAACCTCAATCACTTGATCCAGCACAGAAGACGGCCAAGGTTACCAGAGAGATTGCCGGGCAGCTGGCAGAAATCTCGAAGGCCCTCGAAGGACGAGGCTTCGAGGCCGGCAGCGTAGCAGTTTTCCTCATGCGGTGCCTCTTCACGATGTTCGTCGAAGACGTGGGGCTGCTCCGCAAGAAGGGCTTCACGCAGCTTCTGGCGAAGTGCCTCGACGATCCGACGCGGTTTACCTTTGAAATCGACGACCTCTGGCGGCATATGGATCGCGGAGACTATTCGCCCGGCATCGGCGAGAGACTGCTTCGATTCAATGGCAAACTCTTCAAGAATGCCGCGTCGCTTCCACTGACCAAGGACGAAATACGCCTTCTCTGCGATGCCTCGGATGCCGATTGGCGCGATCTCGAGCCTGCTATATTCGGCGCTCTGTTCGAACAGGCACTGGACCCGATCGAGCGCAAGCGGCTCGGTGCGCATTACACGCCCCGCGCCTATGTCGAACGGGTTGTGGACGCCACGGTCATCGAACCCCTCACCAACGACTGGATCGGCCATCAATCGGCAGCCGAGCGTGCGATTCGCAACGGCGCAAAGGCGGCCGCCATTCACGAGGTTGAAGACTTCCTTAGGCACCTAGCATCCGTGCGGGTGCTCGATCCGGCATGTGGCACGGGGAATTTCCTGTACGTCGCCCTCCGCCGGATGAAGCAGTTGGAAGGCGAGGCGCTCAAGCAATTGCAGGATATCGGCGGCGACGAAGCGGTCGCACGCGTCGCTGACATCTCGGTGAAGCCGGAGCAGTTCTTCGGCATGGAAATCAACAGGCGGGCGGTTGAGATTGCCGAGCTGGTGCTCTGGATTGGATACATCCAGTGGCACATGCGGACCCGGTCCACCGTGCCTTCCGAACCGGTGTTGGGCAGCAGCGACCATGTTCACGCGAAGGATGCACTGATCACCTGGTCGGGCTATCCCCATCCGCATCTCAAGCGCGATGCGCTCGGCAAGCCCGTGCCCGACGGTCAAGGCAACGAAACCTACCTCTATCCGAACGCGATCAGCGCCGACTGGCCGGAGGCCGACTTCATTGTCGGCAACCCCCCGTTCATCGGCGGGAAGGATATTCGCGGGCGGCTGGGCGCGGGTTATGCCGAAGCCTTGTGGAGTGCCAACCCGCAGATGAATCCTGCAGCCGATTTTGTGATGTACTGGTGGGATCGGTCAGCCGATCTGCTCGTCAGGAAGGAAACTCGGCTGCGCCGCTTCGGTTTCGTTACCACGAACTCGATAACGCAGGTATTCCAGCGGCGAGTCCTTGAGAGACATCTGGCAGGCACTTCTCCAGTTTCCCTCGTGTTCGCCATTCCGGACCATCCATGGCCTAAGGCGTCAAAGGATGCCGCCGCAGTCAGGATTGCCATGACCGTAGCTGAAGCTGGTGAACGGGATGGGGTTGTGCGCATCGTGACGAGAGAGGCAGACCTTGATACCGATGAGCCCGCGATCGAGTTCGCTGAACGTGAGGGGAAGATCAATCCCGATCTCACGATCGGCGTAGATGTAACCAAATCGAAGGCACTGGTAGCCAACGACGCTATCTGCTCACCGGGCGTGAAGCTGCATGGAAATGGCTTCATCATTACGCGCGAAATGGCCTTTGAGCTCGGCCTTGGAAAGCGGCCGGGTCTTGATCGGCATATCCGCGAATACCGAAACGGCAAGGATCTGACATCACGGCCGCGTGGGGTGATGGTTATCGACCTATTCGGCACCGCCGCTGATGAGGTCAGACGAGAATTCCCCGAGGTCTATCAACACCTGTTGGATACGGTGAAGCCGGAGCGAGACCGAAACAATCGGGCCTCATATCGAGAGAAATGGTGGTGGTTCGGTGAGCCACGACGGGAACTCCGGCCAGCACTGGACGGCTTGTCCCGCTACATCGCCACTGTCGAAACCATGAAGCACCGCATCTTCCAGTTCATGGAGGCCGAGGTGCTTCCTGACAACATGCTGGTCGCGATTGCATCGGATGATTCCTTCCATCTGGGCGTGCTGTCTTCGAAGGCGCATGTGGCTTGGGCTTTGCGCACCGGAGGCCGCCAGGGCGTTGGCAACGATCCGAGGTATTCGAAATCCCTGTGCTTTGATCCCTTCCCGTTTCCCGACGTAGGGGCATCTGCTCACGCTGAAATAGGTGCCATCGCCGAAGAACTCGATGACACGCGCAAGCGAGTCCTTGCCGAGCATTCCGACCTGTCTCTGACCGCGCTCTACAATGTTCTTGAAGCCGTCAGAAAGGGCAGCGCAGTCTCGCGCAAAGATCAGGACATCCGAAGCCGTGGCCGTGTTGTGATCCTGCGAGAGCTTCATGATCGGCTGGACACCGCCGTCTTGAAATCCTACGGGTGGCACGCGGATATTGACGTCGAGCAAATCCTTGACGGCCTTGTCCGGTTGAACGAAGTCCGGGCCGCCGAAGAGCGCCGGGGGTTCATCAAATGGTTGCGCCCAGAGTATCAGATCGACAAGATCGGTCCGCTGGCGCATCGCGGCGACCGCGTCCAAGCGATCCGGGCGACCAAGCTCAGGGCGAAGAAGACGCCGTTCCCGGCCGCGCGACTGGACCAAGCGCGGGTGGTCCTCGACCTCATGGCGCGTGCAAAAACGCCCCTGTCGGCAGAAGAAATTGCCGTCGCCTTCACGTCACCGGACGAGACCGTCGCCGATGTACGCGACGTGCTCCAATCCTTGGCCCGGCTTGGCCAAGCGGAAAGTTACGATAAAGGAAGAAGCTTTTTCCGAGCCGCATAAGGCTTGCTCCTCGAAAACACTTGCCTCCCGGCCAAATCGCATTGCGGGTTGGGCTGGTAGCGGAACGTCTGCTTCTGGAGAATACGTTGCGAAGAGCAGTTGTTCCGTAACCGCCCGGTTGTTACCGCGGAGATTTCGCTTTGATGCGAGCGATGAGTTCCTGGTCATCGACGAAGGCTTCGAGGAAGTCATTCCATTCGTCAGCGGTGCGGCGCGCATGGGTAAGCATTTGCTCCAGCTCTTCCATTCCGTCGC
>NZ_JBWLUZ010000042.1:0-35986 GCF_057784325.1 Mesorhizobium sp. CNPSo 4689 | reverse complement strand
GGGCAGGGCAGGGCCTTCTATGCCGTCGGCGGCACCTGGCGAAACCTGGCCCGGCTGCACATGGAGATGACCAACTATCCGCTCGGCGTCATGCATCACTACGAGATCAGCGCCGACAGTGCCCAGAACTTCCTCAAGCAGGTGACGAAAGCCGAGATCGAGAAGGTCAAGGGCATCGAGGGCGTGTCCAAGAACCGCCGCTCGCTGCTGCCCTATGGCGCCGTCGTGCTGCAGGAGATCATGGCGGCGATGCAACCCTCGAAGATCGTCGTCTCGGCGCTCGGCGTGCGCGAGGGGTTTCTCTATTCGCTGCTGGACGAGGCCGAGAAGAAAGCCGATCCGCTGATCTCGGCGGCCGAGGAACTTGCCCGGCTGCGCTCGCGCTCGGTCACCCACGCGCATGAGCTGGTCGAATGGACCGGCAAGGCCTTCGCCGCCTTCGGCATCGACGAAACCGAGGACGAGGCGCGCTATCGCCAGGCGGCCTGCCTGCTGGCCGATATCGGCTGGCGCGCTCACCCCGAATATCGCGGCAAGCAGTCGCTCAACATCATTGCCCACGCCTCCTTCATCGGCGTCGACCATCCTGGCCGCGCCTTCCTGGCGCTGGTCGGCCTGTTCCGCCACGAGGGCGTGTTCAACGAAGCGGTCCCGGAAATCCGCGGGCTGGCGACGGCGCGCTATCTCGAGCGCGCCCGCTCCCTGGCGGCGATGCTGCGTGTCGTCTACCTGCTGACGGCGGCGATGCCGGGCGTCATGCCCAGGCTGAAATGGGAACCCCGCCCCAATGGCGGGCTGGCGCTGGTGTTGCCGGCCGCGCTCGCCGACCTCTACGGCGAGCGGCCGGCCGGGCGCCTGGCGCAACTGGCAAGGGTCACCGGACGCCGGCTGGTGCTGGCGGTCGAAGGCGGCCCCAGCGTTTCGGTGAAATAGGCCGTCAGATAGAATCAGGTGGCGTCAGCGCCGATCCCGAAGCTCCTTCCGTCGATCGCCCAGGCGCCGGCGCCGGCCATCGCCAGCGCCAGGAAGCCGCCAGCAATCGCAATGTCCTTCATCAGCATCTGCTGGTGCAGGAAGGCAAGCGTCGCGTCGTCGGCGCCCTGGCCGTAATGACCGATGAAGCCGGCGGCGATGCAGAAGGCGGCGAGCAGCAGCGCCGCGATCCGCGTCTGGAAGCCGACCAGGATCAAAAGCCCGGCGATCAGTTCGAACAGGCCGGTTCCCCAGGCGGCGAGCATCGGCAGCGGCAGGCCGAGACCTGCGAAATAGTCTGTCGTGCCGGAAATGTTGGCCAGCGCCTGGAAACCGGAGGGCACGAACAAAGCGGCGAGCAACAGCCTGGACAAGAGAAGCAGCGCGTTGCGGGGCATGGAGACCTCCGTCGTCGTCGGCCGACTATCCCGACTTCCCGATCCTAGCAGGAATCGGTAATCCGGGCGCCTGGATCGACAACGAAAAAGCGGCGCGGAAAATTCCGCGCCGCTTCTGTCATGTATCCGGTAGGTGGTTCAGCCGCGCTTGGCGTCGACCGAATAGGCGCCGGCGCCCGAGGAAGCCAGCGCAATGAAGCCGCCGGCAATCGCCAGATTCTTCAAGAAGCTGATCATCTGCATCTGGTCGGCCCAATTCATATGGGCGACCAGCCCGGTGGCGACCGTGAAGACCGCCAGCACCCAGGCGACGATCCGGGTCTGGAAACCAACGAGGATGGCGAGGCCGCCGAGCAATTCGATGAGGCCGACGACAATGGCGGTTACGGTCGGCAGCGGCAGGCCGAGGCTGCCGAAATAGCCGGCGGTGCCGGCGATCGCGGTCAGCTTGCCGAAACCGGACAGGAGGAAGATTGCCGCAAGCAGAGCGCGGCCAAGCAGGATCGAGGTAGAGGCGTTGGAAGCAGCGCCGGAACCGGCGGCGGAAGTGTTGATGGACATGGTGACTCTCCAGGGGCTTGGGATGATGCCCCTCCAGATAGAGCAGCCCAACTGTTCACCAAAGATGTCGATCTGGCGACAGATCGTTCACAAGGTTACATCGGTGATACTAACTTACCCCGGATGCGTCATGTCCTCAGGCCGCACCAGCCGGTCATAGTCGGCCTCGCTGACCAGCCCGGTGGCCAGGGCTTCCTCGCGGAGCGTGGTGCCCTTCTTGTGCGCGGTCTTGGCGATCTTGGCGGCATTGTCGTAGCCGATGGTGGGCGCGAGCGCCGTCACCAGCATCAGCGAGCGGTCAAGCGCTGCCTTGATGTTGTCCTCACGTGCCTCGATGCCGACCACACAATTGTCGGTGAAGGAGACCGAGGCATCGGCGAGCAGCTGCACCGACTGCAGGAAATTGTAGGCCATCAGCGGATTGTAGACGTTGAGTTCGAAATGGCCCTGGCTGCCGGCGAAGGTGAGTGCGGCATTATTGCCGAACACCTGGACGCAGACCTGCGTCAGCGCCTCGCACTGGGTCGGGTTGACCTTGCCCGGCATGATCGAGGAGCCCGGCTCGTTTTCCGGTAACGACAGTTCGCCGAGGCCGGAACGCGGACCGGAGCCGAGGAATCGGATGTCGTTGGCGATCTTGAACAGCGCCGCGGCCGCCGCGTTGATGGCGCCGTGCGAGAACACCATGGAATCGTGGGCGGCGAGTGCCTCGAACTTGTTCGGCGCGGTGACGAAGCCGATGTCGGTGATGGCGGCGATGCGCTCCGCCACCTTCTCAGCGAAGCCGACCGGGGCGTTGAGGCCGGTGCCGACGGCGGTGCCGCCTTGCGCCAGTTCCTGCAGGCCGGGCAGCGTCATCTCGATGCGCTTGATCGACGAGGCGACCTGCGCCGCATAGCCCGAGAATTCCTGGCCCAGCGTCAGCGGCGTCGCGTCCTGCGTGTGCGTGCGGCCGATCTTGATGATGTGGGAGAACGCCTTGGTCTTGGCCTCGAGCGCTGCATGCAGGTGTTTCAGCGCCGGCAGCAGATCGTGGACGATGCGCTCGGCGCAGGCGATATGCATGGCCGTCGGATAGGTGTCGTTCGACGACTGGCTCATATTGACGTGGTCGTTCGGATGCACCGGCTTCTTCGAGCCCATAGTGCCGCCCAGAAGTTCGATCGCCCGGTTGGAGATCACCTCATTGGCGTTCATGTTGGACTGCGTGCCCGAGCCGGTCTGCCACACCACCAGCGGGAAGTGGTCGTTGAGCTTGCCGTCGATAACCTCTTGCGCCGCTTCGATGATCGCCTTGCCGATCGCCGGGTCGAGCCGCTTCAAATCCATGTTGGCTTCGGCCGCCGCCCGCTTGACGATGCCCAAGGCGCGGACGATCGAAGCCGGCTGCTTTTCCCAGCCTATCTTGAAATTGCCGAGCGAACGTTGCGCCTGCGCGCCCCAGTAACGGTCAGCGGCGACCTCGATGGGACCGAACGTATCGGTTTCGGTTCTGGTCTTCTCAGCGCTCACTGGAGGTCTCCGGTTCTCGAAATTCGGCAACGGCGTATCGCGTTGCACAAATCGCTTCAAGCGGAGATTGCGGGCGGTGGCGATGCAAATCGGTTGAAGGCGTGGGCGCTATCTTCCTTCTCCCCTTGTGGGAGAAGGTGGCCTCGCGAAGCGAGGTCGGATGAGGGGTGCTCCAGCTTGGCGTCGACAGCGATCCGTCCAACACCCCTCAACCGTCTCGGCGCTGCGCGCCGATCCACCTTCTCCCACAGGGGGAGAAGGTAAAGAATGCCTCTCACCCCAATGGCGGACCGACAATATCGATGCCGTTCTTCGCGCAGATCCGCGTCAGGGCCTCGATCATCTCTGGCGTAGGCTCCGATGCCGGCGGCAGGTCCGGCCGTTCGGCGGGACGGCTGGCCTGGCGCAGCATCGTTTCGAAATCGGAGCCGCGCGTGATGGTGAGGGTACGTGCACCTTCCGGGGATTCGACCCTGAACGTGTGCGGCAGGCCTTTCGGCGCGATCACGGTCTCGCCGGCGACGGCAATCCGCTCGCGGCCGTCGACGACGAAGCGCAGCCTTCCTTCCAGGATGTGAAACACCTCATCCTCATGCCGATGCACATGCAGCGGCGGGGACTCGCCGTAAGGCTTGAGATGCTCGACGACGCAGAGTCCGTCCTCGCCCTCGGCGGACGAAATCTGGATGGCGACGAGCGTGTTGTTGAACCAGAAGAGTTCCTTGCCTGCGATGGTCCGGTTGATCATTGTCATGACAGCTTCCCCTTGTGCTGGCGGTGCCGACGGAGCGGCGTCGGCAGCGACCTAACCAAGGATGGGCAGGCGACGGAAATCGAATGATCGTGTGGGGCGAATTGATGGGATGAATTTGAACGCGCTCGATCTCAACCTCGTCAGGGTGCTGGACGCGCTTTTGCGCGAGAGAAGCGTGACGCGCGCCGGTGAGCAGATCGGCCTCAGCCAGCCTGCCGTCAGCGCGGCGCTCAACCGCCTGCGCCATGCCCTCAACGACCAACTTTTCGTGCGGCGCGGCAACGAGATGGTGCCGACGCCGCGCGCCGAAAGCCTGGCGGAGCCGGTTCGCGTGGCGCTGCGCGAGATCGAACGCGTCTTCCAGCCGGCGAAAGACTTCGATCCGGCCGGGCTGGAGCGAACCTTCACCTTCATGGGCGCGGATTTCTTCTCCATGCTTTTGATGCCGCCGCTGGCGGCGCGCATCGCGGCCGTGGCGCCCGGCGTGTCGTTCCGCTTTCTGGACAGCGCAAGCGGTGATGTCTCCAGGCTGCTCCAGGAGGATCAGATCGACGTGGCTCTGGAACGCCCGCTGGAGGTTTCCGACTGGGTCTCCAGTACGCCTCTCTTCGGCTCGCCCTTCGCCATCATCGCCGCGAAGGACAATGCCGCGATCAGGCAGGCGGGGATCGCCGAGGGCGAGCGCCTGCCGATCGACCTCTTCTGCCAACTGCCGCACGCCATCCGCTCCATCGATGGCTCGATGTCGGGATTTACCGACGAGGCGCTGGACAAGATCGGACGGACACGCCGCGTCAGTCTGGCGCTGCCGCACTTCCAAGCTGTCGCGCTGGCGGTAGCCCACGGGCTCTACCTGGCCGCGATTCCAAGGCAGTTCGCGGTGGTGGCGGCGAAGTCGCTGCCGATCGCCGTCTATGAAGCGCCGTTTCCCATTCCTTCACCTGCGGTGAGAATGTACTGGCACGCCCGTCACGATGATGAGGAGCCTCACCGCTGGATCCGCAGCCGGATTCTGGAAACCGTCGAGGCTCTTGGATTCCGTGACTTCGAGGGTGCCGAAAGCACAGGTTCGCAGGGCTAAAGCAATTCCAGCAAAAGTGTGTGGCGGCTTTCCGTCCGGAATTGCGCAAGAACAAATACTCACCCCGCCGTATAGCCGCCGTCGATCGCGAAAATCCCGCCGCTGGTCCACGCCGCCTCGTCGCTGGCCAGATACACGGCGATGCCGGCGAGATCGCTGGTCTGGCCGATGCGGCCGAGCGGATAGCTGCGCTCGACATAGGCTTTCAGTTCTGCCTGCGCTTCCGCCGGCAGGTTGACGATCGATTTGCGTCGCATGGCGGTATCGACCGTGCCAGGCGCGATCGCATTGACGCGGATGCCGCGCGGGCCGAGCTCGAAGGCCAGCGACTTTGTCAATGAGTTGAGAGCGCCTTTGGACAGCGAGTACAGGCTCGACGGTCGCTTCGGGATCATCTTGCTGGCGAAGTAGGACGAGATGTTGATGACGGAGGCGGCAGCAGTGAGATGCGGCAATAGCCGCTGTGTCAGGAAGAACGCCGCCGTCACATTGAGTGCGAAGGATTGCTGGAATTGCTCTTCTGTAACGCTATCGAAGGGCACCAGGAAGGCGACGCCAGCATTGTTGACGAGGACGTCGAGCGGCCGCCCCTGTTTCACATGCGCGGCCACCGCATCGATGCCGGCTGAGGTCGAAAGGTCGGCCGACAGGGTTTCGACCGTCGAGCCGTCCTTGCTTGAGGCAATCAGCGTCTGGCGCGCCGCCTCAAGCTTGCCGGCGTCGCGGCCGACGATCAGAACATCGGCGCCCTCGCGTGCGAATGCCTCAGAGATCGCCAGGCCGATCCCGTCCGAACCGCCGGTGACCAGCGCCCGTTTGCCGTGAAGTCTCATGGGATGCTCCTGCTTGTGCCATTGGCAAAGAGCATGCCGAACGGCTTGGGCGGTCAACCCAAGAGCCTATCCCGCAGTATGAACTTTATCCGGCCGAGGCCAGCCCGACGGCCGCGGGCCGTCGCATGGCGAGCCGCCCCGCAACATATTCTTTCACCTGACGGATCGCCTGTTCGCGCGAGACGCTGCCCGGCTGCAGGCCGAGCCGCAGCCACAGCCCGTCGATCAGCGCGGTGACGCCAAGCGCGATATCGTCGGCCTCTACGGACGATGCAAGACCGCGCAGACCGGACAACAGGTTCGAGCGCATGCGTGCATGTATGACCTTCTGAATGCGGGCGAGCTTGTCGTCGCGCGGCACCTCCGCGCAGAGCGAAAGCCAGGCGTGGCAGAGAGGTGGCAGGAACAGATGCTCCTCGAAATTGCCTTCGATAACCGCATCTAGGCGCTCCATCGGCGTCCGTGCCCGCCGAAGCCGCGCGATCACTGCGTGGCATAGGACTGCGTTCGCCTCGCGCATCGCGTGCTCGAACAACTCCTGCTTGTTGCGGAAATAATGCAGCACGATGCCTTTCGAGGCACCGGCTTGGGCCGCCACCTTTTCCAGCGTCGCGCCGGCTATGCCTTCACGTTCCAGCACCGCGAACGCCGCCTGCCGCAATTCCCTGCGCCTGATATCGCTGATGCGGCTGAGCTTCACCGGAGAATCCACCTGTTCGCGATTACAGATTGACATCCTTATCCGTTGAGATCAAGAATTGACCCATGGGGCAATTATTAGTCCGAACGGACAAAAGGAGACGTCGCATGCATCGCACTCTGGCAACCGGGGTCTGCCTGGCCGCACTGGCGCTGGCTTCTCATGCGGCTCGAGCGGCCGAGGCCGAGCAGTGCAGAGCGGTCCGCATGGCCGAACCTGGATGGAACGATCTGGCCTTCACCACTGGTGTCGCCAATGTTCTTTTCGGTGCGCTCGGCTATCAGCCGCAGAGCTCGGTGCTGGGCATCAACGTCATCTACGAAGGGATGAAGAACAACGATCTCGACCTGTTCCTGGGTTACTGGAACCCGGCCATGGTCACCTACTACGAACCCTACAAGAAGGACGGTTCGGTCGAGGACGTGCGCGTCAATCTGGAAGGGGCCAAATACACCTTCGCCGTCCCGACCTATGTCTGGGACGCCGGCGTCAAGGATTTTGCCGACCTGCACAAGTTCGCCGACAAGTTCGGAAAGAAGATGTATGGCATCGAGCCCGGCTCGAACCAGCTGATGATGGACGCCATCGCCGATCCGTCGCTCGGCCTCGATGGCTGGCAGGTCGTCGAGTCGAGCGAAGCCGGCATGCTGTCCGAGGTCGGCTACGAGATAAAGGAAAAGCAGTTCATCGTCTTCCAGGGCTGGGCCCCGCATCCGATGAACACCATGTACGACTTCAAGTACCTGACCGGCGGCGACAAGTTCTACGGCCCAAACCTTGGCGCGGCGACGGTCACCACGCAGGTGCGCAAGGGCTATCTCGAACAGTGCCCGAATGCCGCGCAGCTGCTGAGGAATCTCGCCTTCGACGTCGACTTCGAGAATGTCGGCATGGGCTATCTGATCAATGACGGCATGAAGCCCGAAGAGGCCGGACTGAAGGCGATCACCCTGAACAAGGGCCGTCTCGACGCCTGGCTCGCCGGCGTCACCACTTTCGACGGCAAGCCCGGCCTGGCTGCCGTGAAGGAAAAGCTCGGCCTGTGAGCTTCGTCGAATTCGAGGTCGAGCAGCAAGCCTGGGCAGGCCGCAAGCGAATGGCCGATGTCGATGGCCTCTCTGTGGCCTATGTCGAATTCCCCGGTGCCGAGCCGGCCTTGCTGCTGATCCATGGCTTCACCGACACCAGCCGCAGCTTTTCGCTGCTGGCGCCGCACCTTGCCGGACGCCGGCTGATCATTCCGGACTTGCGTGGCCACGGCGCTTCGCAGGCCGGATTGCGAGCCTTCCGGCCTGCCAGCTTCGCCGACGACATTGCCGGGCTGATCGGGCAGTTGCGGCTCGATCGGCCGGTCCTCGTCGGCCATTCGCTTGGTGCCATGGTGGCTATCGCGCTGGCCGCGCGGCATAGGAAGCTCATCGGCGGGCTGGTGGTCCTGGCCGGCACGTTGAAGCCCGATTTCGCGCCGGATCATCCGTTGGTCGCCGGCGTTCAGGCTCTGCGCGATCCGATCTCGCCGGCCGATCCTTTCTATGACTGGTGGCATGCCTGCCGGCCTGGTGTGCCCCAACCCTTTCTCGCCGGCATGGCGAAAGACGCCTCGACAATGCCGGTGGCGAGCTGGCGCGCGATCCTCGAAGAAATTCGTCGCACGAATCTGACAGACGCGGCGCGAGCTGTACAGGTGCGAACGCTGATCATCGCCGGTGCAGTCGACCCGCTGTTTGGCGAAGCGCATCAGCAAGCGCTGCGGCACTGTCTTCCGGGTTCCGACTTCATCCGCATCGAAGGCTGCGGCCATAATCCGCACTGGGAGGATCCGGCGCTTGTTGCCGCGGCCGTCACCGACAAGTTCAGGGCAGGGCTAGCTCAACAGCGATTGCGAGGTCGGTGAAAGCCGCAGGGTCTGCGTCGGTCTGGCGCGATTCGGTCCCGTTGCCCGGTGGAAGGTCCGCCACATCGGTGAAGCGGCCAGTGTCGCTTCATGATTTGCGTGCGCGTCGGCGCTGTCGAATCCCAAGGCGCTGATGAACACGTTTTCGCCTGATCGCACAGGCAAGCGCGGAAAGCTGTTTTCGGCGTGCTCGGTGACGAAGGTGCCGAGCAACCTTGCGCCGAGCGTCTCGATCAGCGGAACGGCCCGGGCCTCGAAGTTTTCGGCAAAGCCGGCCTCGGTGCCAGGCTGCAAATGATGTATCTTGATTGCAACAATGGCCTTCAAGCGGCTGTCATCGCTCGGTTTTTCCTGCTCAGACCCATCAGCTCTTCGCAAACCCGACAGGTCGAAGCCGGCGCCCGGCCATGCCGGTTTCAGCAGCAGCACGTCGTCGGAATCGATCATCGTGGCGTTGGCGGTTTCGCGGTGTACGGCCCATACCGGCCCGTCATAAAAGGTCGTCAGAGCTTGTTTCCGCGCATCCATGCCGTCAAAGCCGCGCATCCAGACGAACATGTCGGGCCGGTCGAGGTCGCGGAACTGGCCGATGATGGTCATGCCGGCCGCTTCCTGGCCCTCGATCAGACGGCTGTCGAAGACATCGATCAGCGTGTCGCGCCGGCCGGGTCTTAGCGTGTACTGCCGCAATTCGACCACGGGCGAGGCGAGCAGGCCGGCTGTCGCGGGGGCTTTCAGGGGCAGCTTCATCGCGCACGCTCCAAAACAGGATGATCGTCCTGTTTACAAAACAGACCGGTTGTCCTGTTTTGTCAATCTGCTATCGTTTGAAAATGTCAGCAGAGATTTCCGCTCGCCCAAGATCGCGGGCTCAAAAACGCACCAACGACCCCGAAGGCATGCGCAACAGGGTGCTCGATGTCGCGGAAGCGTCGTTTCAGGAGCGCGGTTATCACGCTTCCAGCATCGGCGACCTGATGGCAGCGGCCGGCGTCACCGGCGGCGCGCTGCATCACCATTTCCCGACCAAGAAGGCGCTGGCCCTGGCGGTGATCGAGGAGCGGGTGGCTGCCGCCGTCGAAGAAACCTGGATCGTGCCGGTGCAGGCGGCGGGCTCGGCCCGCGAGGGCATACGCGCCGTGTTCGAGACGGTGGTGGCGAAACTCGAGCAGCAAGGTTTCGTGCGCGGCTGTCAACTCAACAACCTGGCGCACGAATTGTCGCTCGCCGATCCGGATTTCCGCGTTGCCCTTGCCAGCATCTTTGCCGCCTGGCGCGAGGCGATCGCCGGCAAGGTCAGGACCGATCAGCAAACGGGCGAGGAACAGGGTACCGATCCGGATCGCTTCGCTGCCTTGGCGGTCGCCGCCTATTCCGGCGCCATGTCGATGGCCAAGACGGCGCAGGATGCCGGCCCACTGCGCGATTGCCTGGAGGCGTTGCAGAGGGCTGCGCCGTCACAGAGCGGACAGGCGGCGAGGCGACGTCGCAGGGTGCTGCTACGGCCGGGAAAGCCCTAGAACTGGAGGGGCAGAAGGGCGCCGCTCTATTTCGCCAGCGGTTTGATCGTCTCGTAAGCGTTCACCGATTCCGCGCTGGTGCCCTCGTCGTAGCGCCGGGCGAGAGCTGCCTGCAGATCTGGCGCATAGAGCGCAGTGAACGCATCCAGCGTCTCGCCGGCCCCATTCTTGAAGGTCTCTTTGACCGCCAGTACCTTGTATTTGCAGTCGCCCAGGCTGAACGTCTCCTTGCCCTTGACGACCAAAGTCAGCGTCTTGGTGTTCTTTGGCTGCTTGTTCGGCGCTAGCTCGACGAATTCGATCGTGCTCTTTGCCCCGGTCTTCAGCGGAAACAGTTTTCGCAGATCGGAAAACGGGATCATCGCCACCCGACCGGTATCACTGTCGCGAAACACCTCGATCAGGCCGTTGAATAGGAACTGCGTCTGCGGCGATTCGGATTCGTATTTGTTGGCGACGGCAACCATGCCGCCGGCCGTCGGGCGAAACTCGCTGCGGATGCCGGGCTTTTCCAGCACGAAGCCATCCCTGGCGGATTTCGCGTCGACGCAGTCGGCAGCATGGGCAACGCCCGCCGGCAGCAACGCCGCCAGCATCATCATCATGATCGGTGCAGCTTTCATGGCGTCCTCCTATGCCCGTGCAAGTTGAAGGGCCAAGACATGCCAGACCTGCGGCGCCATGTCGATGGATGGGCGCTGCACTGGACGGCCGGGCGCCGGCTGTGCTGAATTTCGGCGCATGATGAATCGCCTCCCGCCCCGCCTACCGTCCCGGCGCGATTTTTTGGCCCAGGCGCTGGGGGTTGCTGCCGCCAGTGCCTTTGTGCGTCCGGCGCTCGGCCAGACCGGGCAGCGCATCCAGCCCATCGACGCCACCTTCCTCTTCATCGCCGACGTCCATGCCTGTCGCATGGCGAGCGGCCTCAGCCCCAACTGCCAGCAGGAAGGCAAGACCGACGCCGCCTTGCTGCGCAACGTTGCAGCGCTGAACGGCCTCAGTGACAAGGACTGGCCGGCCGAGATCGACGGCGTCGCCACCGGCCTGCGCTCGGCTGGCAGCCGCATCGGCACGCCGCTCGGCCTCGTCGTCGGCGGCGACATCACCGACGACGGCGGCGGCCAGATCACCCAGCCCAGCGAAGGCACGCAGCTGCTGCAGTTCAGCCAGCGCTACCAGCAAGGGATCGGCCCCGACCGCGTCCACATGCCCGTCTATATCGGGCTCGGCAATCACGACCTCGACCAGAACGGGCCGCCGCATCATGTCGACTGGTACCGCCGCGAGATGCGCGACTATGTCGAAGTCAATCACCGCCCCGGCGTCTTCTTCAAGCCGCCGGTGCCGGCCACCGAATACGATGTCGACACCGACTGCTATTCCTGGGACTGGGGCGGCCTGCATCTTATCCAGACGCATCGTTTCGCCGGCGATACGGGCCACGGCGCCATCTCCAGCCTGCCATGGCTGAAGCAGGATCTGGCCACCTATGCCGGCGACGGCCGCCCGGTCATCCTGTTCCAGCATTACGGCTGGGATACTTTTTCGACCGAGAAATGGGATCCGACCAAGCGGACTTACGACAATGAGGGCGCCGGCGCGCCGCATTGGTGGAGCGAGAGTGACCGCCAGGCGCTGCTTTCGGCGCTGAAGGGCTACAATGTCATCGCCATTTTTCACGGCCATCAGCACGAGGTGCCGATGATCTACCAGCGCGACGGTCTCGACCTCATCAAGCCGAAGGCCGCCTATATGGGCGGCTTCGCGCTGGTGCGAGTGACCGATGACGGCATGGATGTCGTGCTGGGCGAGGCGACCGGCGACCATGGCGAGGTGATGTTCACCAACGCCTTCTCGAAGAGCCTGAGCTTCTGAGGCGTGCTGGCGGGACGGCGGCAGTTGTCGTATTTTCGGGATCGGCCCGGCTTCTCCCGGGCTAAGCAGGCAGGGTTGGCTGCGCAGGCAAGTCGGGAGAAACCATGGCTGAATTCACCCTCTTCATAGGCAACAAATGCTTTTCGTCCTGGTCGCTCCGGCCCTGGGTGGCGATGCGGCATCTGGAGATACCGTTCGAGGAGGGCTTCGTGCGCCTGCGCACGCCGGAAACCGCCGCCAACCTGGCCAAGGTGTCGCCGACTGGCATGGTACCGGTCCTGAATCACAAGCCGTTGAAGGGCGGGAGCAGGATCGTCTGGGAAACCCTTGCCATCCTTGAATATCTCGCCGACCTGTTTCCGGAGAAAAAACTCTGGCCCGATGACATCGGCACCCGCGCGCTGGCCCGCTCGGTGGCGACCGAGATGCATTCCGGCTTTCGTGAGGTCCGCTATGGCTGGCCGATGAATTTGCGCCGGCCCAAGGCGTATAAACCGCTCGACGCCGATGGCGAGGCACAGCGGGCGCGCATCGAAGCGATCTGGCGGCAATGCCGTGCCGAGTACGGCAAGGGCGGCCGTTCCTGTTCGGCCATTTCACCGCGGCCGATGCCATGTATGCGCCGATCGTCACCCGCTTCGACACTTATGGCGGTGAGCTGGCGCCGGATACACGCGCCTATGTCGACGCCGTGCTTTCAACGCCGGCGATGCGGCACTGGTACGCGGAAGCCGCCAAGGAGACATGGCCGGAACCTGGCCCGCACGAACAGGACTGACCAGCAAAGCGTAGCCGCAGCAGGGGGCGCCTGACCCCATCCCGCTGCGGCGTTGTTGACGAGCAATCGCGATCGGCATAAATACGTAACCAAATGGATACGCATTATGCCGCAGGCTGATCCCGATCGTTCCGTTTTTCGCGCCATCGCCGATCCGACGCGCCGCGCCATCCTAGATCGTTTGCGGCGGGGCCCGGCGCCGGTCAACGAACTCGCCTCGGCCTTTTCGCAGAGCCGGCCGGCGATCTCCAAGCACCTCAGGATCCTGCGCGAATTGCGCGTCGTCTCCGAGCAGAAGCATGGCCGCGAGCGGCTCTACCGGCTGGAACCGGCGGAGCTGAAGGACGTCGCCGACTGGATCCTGCCCTATCGCGATTTCTGGCAGGCAAGCCTCGGCAATCTGAAATCCTATCTGGAGAACGAATGATGGCCAGCAGCGACGGACCGCGTGCGGTCGCCGACGTCTCGGTGGGCACCATCCTTGCCACAGTGACGATCGCCGTGCCGCCGGAACGGGTGTTTCGGGCGCTGACCGCCGAGGACCAGATCCCGCTCTGGTGGGGCTCGGACGCGCTCTACCGGACGACCAGGCACACCGCCGATGTCAGGCCGGGCGGCGCCTGGTATTCGCAAGGCAAGGGCGCCGACGGCCATGAATTCCACGTCCAGGGCGAGTATCTCGAAGTCGAGCCGCCGCATCGTCTGGTGATGACCTGGAAGGCGCCGTGGGACGGCGACAATGTCACGACCGTCACCTACACGCTCGAAGCGGTCGAGACTGGAACGCGGCTGACGCTGCGCCACGAAGGCTTTGGCGCACGTCAGGACGCATGCCGCGATCATGGCTCCGGCTGGGAGCGAGTGCTCGGCTGGCTGAATGCATTCCTTGCCGCCGAAGCTGGCATCAAGTCGCCAAGCATATTCCACTGTCGGATGATCCCGCCGCGCCCGGATTTCGCCTTTACCTTGACCGAGGAGGAGAGGGCGCTGATGGACCGGCATGCCGACTATCTGCGCGGCAAGCTGGCCGAGGGCACCATGATGCTGGCTGGTCCGGTTGCCGACCCGGCCGGGCCCTGGGGCCTCGCCATCCTGCGCGTCGGCACCGAGGCCGAGGCAAGGGCGTTGACCGATGCCGACCCGGTGGTGCGTTCGGGGCAGGGCTTTCGCTACGAAATCCTGCCGCTGATGTCAGCGATCATGTGACGTCCCCAAATACAAGAACGCCCCTCGCGCCTTTTATCGCGCGGGAGGCGTCCTTTTTTTGCCAGCCTTTCCAAGATTGCTCTCATGAACTGCTGACCATATCCAAATGCGCGGATGCCAGGATGGTTCCGCCCGTTGCGATTTTTTTTTCGATCTGGCGCTTGGCGGATTTTTTTTGCATCCCGGACGCAACGGGAAGGGGCTTCGTCGTGCCTTGCCCGGCAGCCATGCGGCGTTTCGGCTGTCGTCGCCAAAACAAGAAATTTGACATGGCGGCAAAAGAAGTCTACTAGAAGTTTGTCGATATTTGTTTGCCCGACTTTTGTTATCCGCGCGCAATGCGCGCCTTTGACGAACTTCCTCCCATCAAAAATCGAGACAAACGCTGTTGTGCATTCGCACGACGGTGAACGAATATTTGCCATGGAAAGGGTTCGTTATGAGCACTGGCACAGTAAAATGGTTCAACGCCACCAAGGGCTTTGGCTTTATTCAGCCTGACGACGGTTCGGCCGACGTTTTCGTCCATGTTTCGGCCGTCGAGCGTGCCGGAATGCGCACCATCGTCGAAGGCCAGAAGCTTGGCTACGAGATGGTCCGCGACAACAAGTCGGGCAAGATGTCCGCCGATCAGCTTCAGGCTGCCTAAAACGGAATTCAGCCTTCCCGGTGACCACGGATGTACTGGCATCGGTAGATGGCGAAGGAAGGTCAGGCGAATGCCTGGCCTTTTTCGTTTCTGGCTGTGAATTGTGCGCCGCAGGTCCCTTGGTATGTGCTAAGCACCTCGCGCCAACGTGGATCCCCAGAACCAGGAAGAAGAAGATGTCCCTCACTTCAAAGACATCAGGCGATCAGGCCGAGTCGCTTTTCAGCAAGACCCGGACGCAGTCGATGTCGCTCAATCGCATCATCTCCGAACGGGATGCCGTCAGCGATGCCCGGGAAGCCAAGACCGCGCGGCTGCGCGAACTGCGCCTGGAAAAAGAGGCCGACGACAGAGCGGCTGCTCTCGCTCAGGCCAGCATGCTGAAGCGCGCGGGCAAACGCTGATGGCCACCAAGCGCGTGCCGCCAACGCCGATCGCCGGCGACGCGACCATTGCCGACATGGTCGAACTTCTCGACAAGCCGGTCGAATTTGTCCGGCGCGTGCTGGAGAAGCTGGAGCGTTGCAAGCGCGCCCATGGCGATGCGCAGGTGCGCGTCGGTGTGCGCGGCCGCGCCGAAGCCCCGAACTATCTGATCGAATATGTGCGCGAGGACACCAAGACGCGCGAGCGGGTGACCCATCAGGATGCCGCCTATAGCGGCAGTACGCATCGCGAACTGGCGCCGCATCACATCGAGGACGCCAGGAACTGGTCGCCCGAGGAAATGAACATCACGGCGGTGTCGGCGCTGATCGGCCGCCTTCGCAATCCGCGCGCGCCGTCATCGCGTTTCTCTGACGAGGACTGACATGGCCATAAAATTTTCCGCCAAGGATCAGCCGGCAGCGCCGGCCGCCACCGCCAAGCCGGCCAAGCCGGCTGCCGCGCCGAAGGCTGACGAACCGGTCGCAACCGATCTGTTCAAGTCGCCAGCGGATGCGGCCCGGAAGACGACCAAGAAGAAATAGCGCCTTGCCGCGAAATGCCGACCGCGATCCTGTCGCGCCGGGCCTGCTTGCCCTGGCGGCAGCCGCAGACTTTTCGCCGCTAGAGCAAGGGGCCGGTGCGGCCCTGTTCGACTGCCAGGCCTGCGGCGCCTGCTGCTCCTATTCAGCCGAATGGCCGCGCTTTTCCACCGAGGACGATGCGCAGCTCGACCGCATTCCGCAGAAATTCGTCTCGACCGATCTGTCCGGCATGCGTTGCGACGGCGTACGCTGTTCGGCTCTGTCCGGCGAGGTCGGCAAACATACCGCTTGCGGCATCTATGACGTCCGCCCCGACGTCTGCCGCGCCTGCATGCCCGGCGGCGACGACTGCCTGATGGCGCGCAAGGCGCACGGGCTGCCGCTGTAGGGCTGTCGGTTCCTCGCCCCACGCGGATATGGCGGGGCAATGGCTGCGGTTCTACATGGCAGGCCTTGCCTGGAATGCAAGTCCTTGCCATATAGCGCTCGGGAATGGTGTCTCCCTGATAACCGCGCTGATGCTGATGACGCCTGCTGACGAACGCCCTTCGGGCGCGCAGGAGGCTGTCATGGGATTTTTCGTCGTGTTCATCGGATCAGGTATCGGTGGCGCTCTCCGCTACGGCGTCGGGCTTCTGTCCCTGCGACTGCTCGGTGCCAACTTTCCCTTCGGAACGCTTTCCATCAACATCGTCGGATCGGCCTTGATGGGCCTTGTCGTTAGCCTGTTCGCATTGCTCGAGATCGGCGGGGACGACGTCAGGTTGTTCCTGACGACAGGTATCATCGGCGGCTTTACGACCTTCTCGACCTTCTCGCTCGACGCCGTGACGCTGTGGGAACGCGGCCAGCATCTGGCAGCCATCGGATACATAGTCGCCAGTGTGACACTGTCGTTGACGGCTTTGGCGGCAGTTCTCCTGCTTATGCGCCGCTGATCGATTTTCGACGCGCTTGCGAACCGCGACAGCGTGAGCGCATCGGCGTGAGCCCACAGCTTGTGTAGAGCGCCCTTGCCCGGTACCTTGCCGCCGGGCCGGGTGCCGGAGGAGCAAGTCGTGAGCATCGAATTCCTGTTGACGTCGCTGATCGTCGTGGCCTCGCCCGGCACCGGCGTTCTCTACACGCTAAGCGCCGGCCTGTCGCGCGGGGCGCGTGCCTCGATCATCGCCGCCTTCGGCTGCACACTGGGCATCATCCCGCATATGGCGGCCGCCATCACCGGTCTTGCCGCGCTGCTGCACACCAGCGCCATCGCCTTCGAGACGCTAAAGTATCTCGGCGTCGCCTATCTGCTCTATATGGCCTGGAACACGCTGAAGGAGAGGGGCGGCCTGAGCGTCGACCAGGACGTCGCACCGCGCTCGGCCGGCAAGGTCATCACCTCCGGCATCCTGATCAACATCCTCAACCCGAAACTGTCGATCTTCTTCTTCGCCTTCCTGCCGCAATTCGTCAGCACCACCGAACCGCACGCGCTGTCGAAGATGCTGGAACTGTCGAGCGTCTTCATGCTGCTCACCTTCGTCGTGTTCGTCGGCTACGGAATCTTCGCCGCCTCGATCCGTAGCCACGTCGTGTCGCGGCCGAGGGTGCTGACCTGGATGCGTCGCACCTTCGCCGGCGCCTTCGTCATGCTCGGCGCCAAGCTGGCGCTGGCGGACCGGTAGGCGTCTGTTCGCGGGCTTTGTCGCCTGCATACAAGATGGCAATGAGAAGGCGAGCCAAGGCCCGCCTTCATCTGCTGTTCAGCCGGTAAGGTTGCTAGTTTGCGCCGCCGAGCGCCTGCAATTTCTCGCAGAACGGGGCATACGGCTTGCTCATTGCCGCATCCTGGCATTCCTTCATCATCATGGCCTGGTCGTCCTTGGACATCGCTGCCCAAGCAGCCTTCATCTCGTCATCGGACTTCATCGTCTTCATGCCCGAATCGGTGAAGAACGGTTCCATCATCTTGGGCGAGTCGAGTGCCCCGGCAAATACCGTGCCGCTGAGGACGGTCAATACGAGTGCTCCAAAGCAGGCGGTTCTGATGTTCATGACATTAGTCCTCCCTATGCTCTTTCTCGATCGTCGGATGGCGGTCGGGGGTGCCCAATTTCTAGCACAAGTTGACCTATGTTAGGAGTGTCTTATATGGGGGTGGTCGATCTATCCTTTGACGTAGCCCATCGCCTCGACGATCAGCCCGTCCTCGACGCGCATCAAATTGACGCCGCGCAGCGAATTGCCGTCGGCCATGAAATAGCGCCAGCGGATCGTTGCCCGATTGCCGGCGACGAAAGTCTCCTCGATCTCGAAGCGCGTGCCCGGCTGCGTGGCGATCGTCGACCACAGTCCGACGCATGCCGCCTTGCCGGCATGGCGCGCGCCGTCCGGCGCCGGCACCGTGTTTTCGATCACCCAATCCTCGGCCACCAGTTCGGCAAGTGCCGACGGGTCATGCCGTTGGAACACGTCGTTGAAGCGCCGCATGATCTCGGCCGTCTGGCGGGACAGATCATTCGCGGCGATGTCCATGACAGGCTCGTATGTCATCGTCATTCTCCTGATTTCATTGATGCTCGACGGCGTCGACGAGCACGGCCTTGAGGGTGATGTCGGCCACGCCGGCAAGCGCGCGCGAGACCAGGCATGTCGTCTTGGCAGACTGCGCTAGCCGCTCGAATTCCTCCGGCGCAAGTTCCGCGACCTCCGCCTGCGTTTCGAGCTCGATGCGGGTGATCGTCGGCCCGGCCGCGGTCGCGCCGAGATGCACTTTCGCCGTGGTCCGGATATTCCGGGGGATATGACCCTCCCGGCCGAGAATGGCGCTCAGCGCCATCGAGAAGCAGCCGGCATGGGCCGCTGCGATCAGTTCTTCCGGATTGGTGCCCGGACCATTTTCGAAACGCGACGGGAAGGAGTAGGCGCCCTCGAAGACGCCGCTGCCCAGCCGAAGCCGGCCCGAACCTTCCTTCAGCGCACCTTGCCACTCGGCCGAAGCTTCACGAATTGTCATTGGTTCCTCCATGAGTTCGATTGAAAAATGCACATATGTAGACCGATCTACATATTATGTAGACCGATTGTCATATTAGTAACAAGGCCTATAATGGCTCTCTCCTGACAGAGGCTGACATGGCGAACGACACCCGCACCCGCATGATCGAGGCAACGGCGCAGCTGATTGGGCAGCGCGGCTATCACGGCACCTCGCTCAACGACATACTGAGCGCCAGCGGCGCACCGCGCGGTTCGCTCTATTTCCATTTTCCGGGCGGCAAGGACCAATTGGTCATCGAGGTGACGCGCGACAGCATCGCCAAAGTGACCGAAAGGCTGGGCGAGGACCTTGCCGCCGAAACGAGCCCGGCGGTGGCCGTCCATCACATCTACCAGTCGGTTGCCCGCATGCTGGAGGACAATGAATTCACGCTCGGCTGCCCGATTGCGCCCCTTGTGCTGGATTCACCGGCGAACGTGCCGGAACTGGCCGAACTGTGCCGCTCGGCCTTCGAGCAGTGGATCGGCCTGCTGCGGCAGGCCTTCGTCAGGGCAGGGGTGCCCGAACGCCGTGCGCATGCCTTGGCGTTGCTGGTCGAATCCTCGCTGGAAGGGCTGATGGTGATTGCGCGCGCCACCCGTGATCGCGCCCCGCTGCTGGCCGTGGCCGACGAAGTCGCGGCGCTGGTCGAGTCGGCCGTGCTGGCCGGCGAAGCGCGGCAACGTGCGGAGGCCGCCGTCTGAGGCGTGAGTCCAGGGCGTCTGTTTCCGACCGGAACTTCGCAAAAACAAACGGTTAGAACGGTTTCGTGATTCTAGCGCTGAGCTCAAACAGAACGATAGGCCACATCCTGATTCGATCGGGATCGGATGGGCCCTAAGTCCCCTGGTTGGGAAAGCAGGCCTGCACTGAGGGCCGGACCATTGGCCAGCGCGGTCAGGAAGTTCGGTTTTTGGCCAGGTATGCATCTCTGCGCGCGCTCACAGTCGGCCAGTGCGGTAGAACGTCGCCATGAAAAAAGGGCGGCATTGCTGCCGCCCTTTTCGTAAGCCTAGCGAGTTGGCTGGATTAGAAGTCCATGCCGCCACTCAAGCCCGCTTGCGGGCTTGAGCATTGTTAGTTGATGGGCGTGCTTTAATGGACTTCTTAGAAGTCCATGCCGCCCATGCCGCCCATGCCGCCGCCGCCCATGCCGGCAGGCATGCCGCCGCCAGCCGACTCCTTCTTCGGAGCCTCGGCGATCATGGCTTCGGTGGTTACCAGCAGGCCGGCGACCGAGGCCGCATCCTGCAGAGCCGTACGAACGACCTTGACCGGATCGACGATACCCATGGCGATCATGTCGCCATATTCGCCAGTCTGGGCGTTGTAGCCGAAGGTCGCGCCCTTGTTGTCGAGGATCTTGCCGGCAACGATCGAAGCTTCCGCACCGGCGTTGGCCGCGATCTGGCGGGCCGGAGCCTGCAGCGCACGACGCACGATGTTGATGCCGGCGGCCTGGTCGGAGTTGGCGCCGGTGGCCTTGAGGTTGGCCGAAGCGCGCAGCAGGGCCACGCCACCGCCAGCGACAATGCCTTCTTCCACGGCCGCGCGGGTCGCGTTGAGGGCGTCATCGACGCGGTCCTTCTTTTCCTTGACTTCGACTTCCGTCGCACCGCCGACGCGGATCACCGCAACGCCGCCCGCGAGCTTCGCGAGACGTTCCTGCAGCTTCTCCTTGTCGTAGTCCGAGGTGGTCTCCTCGATCTGCTGCTTGATCTGGGCGACGCGGCCCTGGATCTCGGCCTTCTTGCCGGCGCCGTCGACGATGGTGGTGTTCTCCTTGGAGATCGACACCTTCTTGGCGCGGCCGAGCATGTTGAGGCCGACATTCTCGAGCTTGATGCCGAGGTCTTCCGAGATGACCTGGCCACCGGTGAGGATGGCGATGTCTTCCAGCATGGCCTTGCGGCGATCACCGAAGCCCGGCGCCTTGACGGCGGCGATCTTCAGGCCGCCACGCAGCTTGTTGACGACCAGCGTGGCCAGAGCCTCGCCTTCGACGTCTTCCGAGATGATGAGCAGCGGCTTGGAGGTCTGCACGACGGCCTCGAGGACCGGCAGCATCGCCTGTAGGTTGGAGAGCTTCTTCTCGTGGAGCAGGATGTAGGCGTCCTCGAGATCGGCAACCATCTTGTCGGCGTTGGTGACGAAGTAGGGCGACAGGTAGCCGCGGTCGAACTGCATGCCTTCGACGACTTCGAGTTCGGTCTCGGCGGTCTTGGCTTCCTCGACCGTGATGACGCCCTCGTTGCCGACCTTCTGCATCGCTTCGGCGATCATGGCGCCGACCGACTCGTCGCCATTGGCCGAGATCGTGCCGACCTGGGCGACTTCCTCGGAGGTCTTGATCTTCTTGGCGGCCTTGCCGAGCGCCACGACGACTTCGGTGACGGCGAGGTCGATGCCGCGCTTCAGGTCCATCGGGTTCATGCCGGCGGCAACCGCCTTGTGACCTTCCTGGACGATCGACTGCGCGAGAACCGTCGCGGTCGTGGTGCCGTCGCCGGCGATGTCGTTGGTCTTCGAAGCAACTTCGCGGACCATCTGCGCGCCCATGTTCTCGAACTTGTCCTCAAGTTCGATTTCCTTGGCGACGGTGACGCCGTCCTTGGTGATGCGCGGGGCGCCGAACGACTTGTCGATGACGACGTTGCGGCCCTTGGGGCCGAGCGTGACCTTCACCGCGTCGGCGAGGATGTTGACGCCGCGCAGCATGCGCTCACGGGCGTCGCGGGAGAATTTTACTTCTTTGGCAGCCATGTTTAGCTCCTGGCAGGGGCTTTGATCGAGCCCGCAGATTTAGATGACGGTGAGGCCGATATTCAGCCGATGATGCCCATGATGTCGGATTCCTTCATGATCAGAAGGTCTTCGCCATTGAGCTTGACTTCGGTGCCCGACCACTTGCCGAACAGGATGCGGTCGCCAGCCTTGACGTCCAGGGGGACGAGCTTGCCGGCTTCGTCGCGGGCGCCGGAACCGACGGCGATGATCTCGCCTTCCTGCGGCTTTTCCTTCGCCGTATCCGGGATGATGATCCCGCCGGCCGTCTTGGATTCGGATTCAACCCGGCGAACGACCACGCGGTCATGAAGCGGGCGGAACTTCGACTTTGCCATTTTTTCTTCCTCGAAATGAGAACGGTGAGAACTGTTCCTCCGTCCGGCGAAGCCGGACAAACCAAGCCCGGCAGCGCCGGACCCTTGGTTAGCACTCACCAATGGCGAGTGCTAACGTGCCGGTGAAATAGGCTGCTGGCTGGCGAGAGTCAAGGCGCGCGAGAGGGCGCAATGGCGCGAAATTTTGTTTGAGCAGTCGCCCGGTTTTGGAACGCGCCGATTGCTATTGGCTTTGGCCACGAAAAATGCCCGCTGCGCCGCCCAGGATCGGCGTGGGAAGATGAGGTGCCTGGCTAAATGTTCATGCCGCCCGACACTTCGATGCGTTGGGCGTTGACCCAGCGGCTGTCGTCCGACAGCAGCGAGGCGATCATCGGGCCGATATCGTCGGGCACGCCGGCGCGGCCGAGCGCGGTGACGCCTGCCACCATGCGGTTGATCTCGGCGTCGTCGCGCACATGGCCGCCGTTGAAGTCGGTTGCGATCGCGCCGGGTGCTACTGTGTTGGCGGTGATGTGGCGGGCGCCGAGTTCCTTGGCGAGATAGCGCGTGAACACCTCGATGCCGCCCTTCATCATCGCATAAGCAGATGAGCCGGGGACCGAGAAGCGCGCCAACCCGCTCGACACATTGATGATGCGGCCACCATCCGCGATCAGCGGCAGCAGCGCCTGGGTGAGGAAGAATACGCCCTTGAGGTGGATGTTCACCAGCGTGTCGAATTCCTCTTCGGTCGTCTCGGCGATGGTCTTGCGCAGGCCGGTGCCGGCATTGTTGACGAGGAAGTCGAACTGGTCGCGCTGCCAGGTCTCGCGCAGCGTGCGCTCCAGCACCTCGACGAAGGCCGGGAAGGTTGCGACCGTGCCCGTATCGAGTTGCAGCGCCGCGGCGCGGCCGCCCGCCGCCTCGATCTCCGCGACGGCCGCCTGGGCCTCATCCGCGCGGGAGCGGTAGGTAATCACCAGGTCGACGCCCTTGCGGGCGAGGCTGAGCGCGGTGTTGCGTCCCAATCCACGGCTGCCGCCGGTGATCAGGGCTATCGGGCGATTGGTCTTGGTCATGGTCGTCTCCATCGATTTGCGATGGCATCTATTTATTCTCCCGTCTGGCGGATATAATCAGGCAATAAATGCCTTCTCTATTCAAAAAAGACGAACAATCGAAAAAAATGGACAAGCTCGATAGCATGCGCCTGTTCACCCGCGTCGTGGAGCGGCGCAGCTTCACGGCCGCCGCCGCCGATCTCGGATTGCCGCGCTCCACCGCTACCTCCGCGATCAAGCAACTCGAGGAACGATTGGGCGTGCAACTCCTGCGGCGGACCACCCGCCACGTCACCACGACACTCGATGGCGAGGCCTATTATCAGCGCTGCACCGGCATCCTGGCCGACATCGAGGATGCCGAAGGCGGCTTCGGCGCGAACGAGGTTCGGGGGCGGCTGCGCGTCGACGTCAACGGCCATATGGCGCGCACCTTCATCCTGCCGGAGCTGCCGGCGCTGCTCGCCCGCCATCCGGGTCTGACCGTGCACATAGGCGAGGGGGATCGTCTGGTGGATCTGGTGCGCGAAGGCGTCGACTGCGTGATCCGCGCCGGCGTGCTTCCCGACAGCGACATGATCGTGCGCCGGCTGGGCACCGCGCGCGAGATCACCGTCGCCAGCCCCGCCTATCTCGAGCGCCACGGCGTGCCGCGCTCTCTCGACGATCTTGCCGGGCACAGGACGATCGGTTTTGTCTCCTCGCGCACCGGACAGGTAATGCCGTTGGAGTTCATGGTCGACGGCAAGGTCCGCGAGATCGTCCTGCCGTCGCTGGTCACCGTGGCCAATTCCGACACCAGCGCCACTCTGGTGCGGCTCGGCTTCGGCCTCTACCAGGCACCGCGGCTTCGTTTCGCCGAGGATCTTGCCGCGGGCAGGCTGGTCGAGGTGCTCTCCGACTACCCGCCGACAGCGACACCGATTTCGGTTCTCTATCCGCGCAGCCGGCAGTTGTCGCCGCGGGTCAGGGTGTTCGTCGACTGGCTGGTCGAGATCTTGGCGCCGAAGCTGGATCCCTGAGGTCGATCAAAGAAACAGCCGTAACTGCGCGTGAATGATCGACCGGTAATCATCAATCGTCCGCCGCCCTTCCTCCCCGTCCTGCGTCAGCGCCAGCCGCACCACCCCGCCGGCAAGCTGGAAGATCAGGAAGACCACGCGCCCGAACTGCTTGCGCTTTTCCGGATCGATGAGCGGGCCGACATGGTCGCAGAACATCCTCGCCTGCTGCCTTGTCTCGGCGATGTCGAGATTCTGCAACGCCTTGTCGGCCTGGATCGCATTCTGCAGATCCTGGATGGCGGGGTCTTCGGCGACGCGCTCATAATAATCGTCGAGCAGGCGGTCGGCCGCCGCCGTCACGTCGTCCAGCCCACGGATCTCCGCGATGATCGCACCGAAGCGGGCGCGGCTGACCTCGGAGAAGCGCTCGTAGAGCATCGCCAGGATCGCCGATTTGTTGGGAAAATAGTGATAGACGGTGGCGATCGGCCCGCCGGCCAGCGCCCCCACTTCCTTCATCGTGACGGCGTCGATGCCCTTCTCGCCGATCAGCCGCATGGTCGTCGACAGGATGGCGTCGATGCGCTCGCGGCTGCGCTCCTGCTTGGGCAGGCGCCGGGGCCTGGTCACCATTCCCCTTGCTTCCACTACATCGACCCTTTCCGACAGGTCCGAATTTCAGGTTGACAAGAAACATGATTAACTATCAGTTTCCAGAAATGCTGACAGATTGTCAGTTTTTTCGCCGTGCGGCAAGGACGTTGGGGGAGGCACCTTTGGCATCGAATGCCGGACATCAGGGGAATGGCGATTGGCTGGTCGGCAATCCGACCGGCGCCGAGCTTGCCTCGGCCCTGTGGATCGGTTCGGTCGGCCTGCTCATCCTCGGGCTCCAGCCGGTGCTGCTCGGCGCCCTCTACACCGAGGGCCATGTCAGCGGCGACGAACTTGCTTTGGTCGCCACGGCGGAGATGATTGCCATTGCCGTCGGCTCAGGCGTCGTGGCGATGCTGCTTGCAGCCCGCAACATGCGCTGGAAAAGCGCTGTCCTGCTGATCCTGCTGGCGCTGGCCAATTGGTGGACGGCCTATGCAGTCAGCCCGAATTCGCTGATCGCCACACGCGCCGTGGCCGGGCTCGCCGAGGGCGGCCTGGTGGCGGTCGCCACCGAGCTCATCGCCCGCTCGCGGCGGGCCGAACGCATCGGCGGCTATTTCGTCACCATCCAGACGCTCATGCAATGCGCGTTGGCGCTGTTGCTTGCCCTCTATGTGATTCCGGCTGCCGGGTCGGCCGGCGGCTTCATTGCGCTGGCCCTGGTTTGCCTGGCGTCCCTGGCGATCGCCTGGAAGGTGCCAGGCGACTATGCCGACCTGCCCAAGGAAGAGCACCTGGCCAATGTGCTGACGGTCCCTTCGATGACCGCGCTCCTGTCGGTCTTCTGCTACTTCATGTTCTTCGGCGCGGTCTGGGCTTTTCTGGAGCCGCTTGGCGCGCAGTACGGCATCGATGGACGCACCGTCGGCCTGATCGTCTCGGCCAGCCTCGCGGTTCAGGTTCTGGGCGCGATGACGGCGACCGTGTTCGAGGCGCGCATCGACTATCGCCTTGCGATCGCGGCGATCGGCGCTGTCGCGCTTGTCAGCTCGCTGGTGCTCGCCGGCGGACCGGGCCTGACGACCTTCTGGGTCGCGGCTTTGGTCATGGGCTTCATCCTCCTGTTCATCGTGCCCTACCAGATCCGGCTGGCGATTACCGCGGATGAGACGCGCACGGCCGTGCTGCTGGTGCCGGCCGCACAGCTCTTCGGCCTGGCCATCGGCCCGATCGCGGCATCGCTGCTTATCGAAGGCAAGGATTTTCGCCCGGTGCCGGAATTCGCCGCCGCCAGCGCGCTTGCCAGCGTGGTACTGCTCGGCCTGTTCGTCCTCGTGTCGCGGCGCCGCCGCGTAGCAGCATGATCCCGAAAAGTGGAAACCGGTTTTCGGAAGAGATCATGCTCCAACAAAAGGCCTGAGGAGGAGGAGGCGCCATGTCGAACAGTTGGAGCAACTGGTCCGGCTTCGTCCGCGCCGAGCCAAAACTGATCGCCACCCCGTCCGACACGAATGAGCTCGCCGATCTGGTGCGCACCGCGCCCGGCCCGCTGCGTGTCGTCGGCGCCGGCCATTCCTTCACCCCGCTGGTGAAGTCCGAAGGCACGATTGTCTCGCTGGAGAAGATCGAAGGGCTGGTGTCGCATGATGCGGCAAAACATCAGGCACGCGTGCGGACAGGGACCAGGCTCGGCCCGCTGATGCACCTGCTGCAAGGCATCGGCCAGGGCCTGCCCAACATGGGCGACATCGACCGCCAGGCAATCGGCGGCGCGCTCGGCACCGCCACCCATGGCTCCGGGCCGACGCTCGGCGCCTATCACACGCAACTGGAGACGGTGCAGATTGTCGACGGGCTGGGCAAGCTGCGCGAATACTCCAGGTCAGGGGATCAGGAGACGATCCAGGCCATTGGCGTCGCGCTCGGTGCCTTCGGCGTCTTGACCGAGGTGACATTGAACAACATCGCCAGCTATCGGCTACGTCGCCGCAAATCGGTGCTGCCGATCGCCGACATGTTGCGCGACTTCGAGACGATGATGCGCGCGCATCGCTCGGCCGAGTTCTACTACATTCCGTTTTCCGGCTATGCGCAGTTCATCGCCAGCGATCTGAGCGATACAGCGACGACGCCACGGCCGACCGAGGACGACGAGGCAGGCCTTCGGACCCTGCGCCGACTGCGCACCGCGCTCCGCTGGCTGCCGTCGATGCGCCGCCGGCTGATCCTGGGCGCCATCGCCAAACTGCCGGCCGAGGACTACGTGCAGGACTGGCTCAACGTCTATGCCAGCGACCGGCAAACCCGGTTCAACGAGATGGAATATCATCTGCCCTTCGAGGAGGGCCCAAAGGCGCTGGCCGAAATCATCGAACTGACCGAGAAGCGCTTTCCCGAAATCTATTTCCCGATGGAGGTGCGCTCGGTGGCAGCAGACGAATTCTGGCTGTCACCGTTCTACAAAAGGCCGACCTGTTCGATCGCCATCCACCACGATGCCGCGAACGATCCGCTGCCGTTCATGCGGGCGGCCGAGCCGATCTTCTTGAAATACGGCGGCAGGCCGCATTGGGGCAAGATGCACAGCCTGAAGGCGGCGGATTTCAAGAAACTCTATCCGCGCTGGGACGAGGCGATGGCAGTGCGCCGCGACATCGATCCGCAAAACCGCTTCGTCTCGCCCTATATGGCCAGCGTGTTCGGCATCGAGACATGAGCGCCTATTTCGCCGTGCTGTCGGACGCGCTGAAGGAGGCCGGCATTTTCCAGCCGTGCCTGCTGCTCGACCGCGACAGGCTGGACGACAACATCGCGCTGGTAAAGGAGCGACTGGACCCCGGCCTTGCCGTGCGGCTGGTCGACAAATCGCTGGCTTGCGTGCCGTTGCTGTCGCACATCGCCAAGGCGCTCGGCACCCATCGCTTCATGACCTTTCATCCACCGGTCACGCAGGCCGTGCTCGACGCCTTTCCGGATGCCGACATGTTCTATGGCAAGCCGATGCCGGTCGGCGCGGCGAGGGCCATGCTGATGAGAGGCGGCGGGGAGTGGTCGCGCGTCTGCTGGCTGTTCGACACAAAAGAGCGGCTGGCCGAGTATGGCGCGCTGGCCGCCGAACTCGGCATCGAATTGCGCTTCGCCTTCGAGGTCGATGTCGGGCTGCACCGCGGCGGCTTTGCCAGCCCTGAGGCACTGAAGGCGCTATCGATTCCAGAACGGCTGCACTGCGAAGGCATCATGGCCTACGAGGCGCATGCACCCGAGATTCCCGGCCTGTTCGGCGGCCAGGCCGGCGCGTTGAAAAAGGCCTCGGCACTGGCCGAAGAGTTCGCCGATTGCCTCGGCGAGGACCAGCGCCGCATCCTCAACATCGGCGGCTCGAAGACGGCGCTGCTCCACAATGGCGGGGTGGCCAATGAAGTGTCGATCGGCTCCGCCTTCGTCCTGCCCAGCGATTTCGACAAGCCCGGGCTCGCCGGGTTCCAGCCGGCGGCGTTCATCGCGACGCCGATCCTGAAGGCGGTTGGGCCGGTGCTGCCCGGCCCGGCGGCACTGTCGCGGATATTGCAGGCACTCGGCCTGTTCCCGCGCCAGGGTTGCTATCTCTATGGCGGCAAATGGATGGCCGAGCCGGTGTTTCCCGAGGGCATGAAGACCAACGGCTTGATCGGCTTGTCCTCCAACCAGCAGTTCATGGGTCTGCCCGCCAGTGCCACGGTCAAGCCCGGCGACTATGCTTTCCTGCGGCCGACACAGAGCGAGGCCGTGCTGCAGCATTTCGGCTCGATCGCGGTGCTTTCCGGCGGCAGGATTGTCGATCGCTGGCCGGCTCTGCCGATGGGGTGAGCCGCTTCTCAGCGCTCGCGATTGGCGATGGCCTCCACGATGTCGTCATCCTGGGGCGAAGCAAGGAGTGAAGCGACGTCGCGGAGACCGCAGGATCCGTGCCGTGACGTCTGAGCTCCGCTGCGGTTCGGAATCTAAACGCATTGCGTGAACAGCATTGCGTTCTGGGCCGCTCTGCTCTCCGGCAGCCGTAACGGCATGGATCCCAGGGTCTCCGCGACGTCGCTTCGCTCCTGCTACGCCGACGGGCTGAGCATCAATTCAACGACCGGAGAAATCTTCGGCACACCGACCGGCACCGGCGTTTCTCCGGGTATCGTGGTGCGCGTCACCGATGACATCGACCAGACCGACGACCTGCCGTCGTTCACCATCACGGTGCGCAATTCGCTTATCCGCCTGGTCGACCAGCGCAGCCATATAGGCGCGGCGACCTTCACGCTGGATGACGTCGAGTGCGGACAGGAGCACGCCAGCCGCGTGATTGCCGTCGCGGCCACTGGCGCCGGTGTCTCGCACGAAGTTTCCGGCATGGTCATTGCCAGCGCCACGGGCCTTGGTGTCGCTACGACGAACGATCGCTCGGCGGCCATCTATTTCGCGGCCACGCCAACCGGCGAAACCGCCGACATCGACGTCACCGTCTCCAACATCAACATCTTCGTGCAGTTCGAGGTGTTTTCTCTCTACGGGGTCGATGCCACCGTCTTCGATAGCGACACCCTAGTCGATGCCAGCGGCCTCAACGACAGCTTCAATGCGTCGGTCAGTGCCGATGACGACGGTATCGTACTGGCCGGCTTCTGCAGCAACAACAACAGCGCCAGCGTCACATGGACCAATCTTGACGAGATCAGCGATGTCGACACGGCCGGCTTTGCCAATGAACGGCATTCGACGGCCGGATTGATGGACAGCGCTGCCGGGACGCTATCAGTCACGGTCGAGACCAGCGCCGCCACGGGCGGATCACTGGTGGTCGTGTCGTTCGCCGGGCTTTGACCGCAATCTGCTGATCTGCCAGCGCTCTCAGCATAGTCAATCTTTCGGTTTGCGAAGCAAGGTTTCAAAGAAACTCGACTGGACCTTCGGCAGCCGACGATAGACCCGGTGCCATCGCTCCAACGGATAGTCACCCTCGCGGATGATGATTCCCTCGAATGGTACCTTCGAGACTTTCCAGGCCTTGAGGTAGAAGTGTCCTTCTGGACGTACAAGGCGGTAGATCTCCGACAAGTAACATTCGATCTGGTCGATCCGCATTTCATGCAGGGATGAGATGTTGATGAACAGATCGACAGTGGAATCGGGCAAAAGTGAAAGTTGGTGAGGCAACAGAAAGGCAAGTGCGGATGCTTCGAATTCCTCTCGAACGGTTTCGAAATCGTCGAAGGGACGAAAGCGGAAATGCTTCCTGTCCGGAAACACCTGGCAGAGATATTCCTGGGCGACCCCGAGCGCAGGCGGGATATCAACCATGATGTATCTGACGGTCGGACGCAGCGAAGCAATGACGAACGCTGTTCGACCATAGCCGCCACCAAGCTCACAAATCGTACCCGCCGCGACCGGTTCGATCGATTTATATTCCAGGATTGAATTTGCGAGATCCTGAGAAACAATTCCTCCGCCGATGCGGATAGCCGGCGGATTGCCGATTGATGGCTCCGACAGGGCCGCAATTTCTTCCGGAAATTCCTGCTCCGCATATTGCCAGACGAGCCGGGTGAGAAAGTTCAGGGCGAAGCCCTCGAGCAACGGAATATGGCGATGCTTGAAGGGAGACAGGACCCCAAGCGCGGCCCGGAGCGAAGCTGCGAGCGGAAGGTGGCCGACCAAAAAACGAATTTGAGGATCCCAAGGCAGAACCCGCATCCATGTGAAATAGTCCTTGGCTAGCGTCCGTTTGAAATTCGCGATGCCGGACGATGCTGTGCGCTCGGCATGCCGCCGGTTCAAGTCTTGCCAGAACTTCGAAGGCTGCATCTCTGCGGGGGCCGCCTTCATCTCATCGAACATCGACCGCAGCGCGGCGCTGAAGCTGTCAGTCACAAGAATATCCTCCCTCACCGAGCGACAGTGCTTCAACAGAACAGAGAACACAACTTCCGAGATCGCTGAAAGGTAAACGGCCATGGCGCGCAATCGCGCGAACGGGCTTCGCTCGACAAACTGCTGGTGCATGAAGGCGGCTACGTCAACCATCCCAAGGATCCGGGCGGGCCGACCAATAAGGGCGTCACCCAGCGCATCTATGACGCCTATCGCAAGGGCAAGGGCAAGACACGCGCTCGGTGAAAAACATCACCATGGGCGAGGTCTATGAGATCTACGACCGACAGTATTGGGACGCCTTCGAGGGTGACCTTCTACCCGATGGCTTCGACTATGTCGTACTCAACGGCGCGGGCAATTCCGGTGTCAGCCAGTCGATCAAATGGCTGCAGCGCGCGCTCGGGCCGCTCTACAAGGGAGCCATCGACGGCGTCATGGGCTTTTCGACGCTTGATGCGCTGAAGGGCGTCAACAACCACGACGCCCTGATCGCCAGGATCTGCGACCAGCGGCTGAATTTCCTGCGCCATCTGAAAACCTGCCCTGGGATGACGAAGGTTGTGGTCGCCGCTCCGCATTTACTTGACTTCGTCAACTAAATGCTCGATCCTGTCTCCGACAGGAGAATGCCATGACTCTTCACCATCAACCCGGCAAAGAACGCATCGACGCGGTGCGGGCCTTCAATCGCTTCTACACCCGCCAGATCGGCCTGCTCGACGAAGGGCTGCTGAAGAGCGCCTTCTCGCTGACCGAAGCGCGGGTGCTCTACGAACTGGCGCATCGCGATGGCCTGACCGCCACCGACCTTGTCCGCGACCTTGCGCTTGACCCCGGCTATCTCAGCCGGTTGCTGAAGAAATTTGAGGAGCGAGGCCTGGTCGAGCGCGCCGCCATCGAAGCCGATGCGCGGCGCTCGTCGATTGCGCTGACGCCCGCCGGACGGCAGGCCTTCGCGCCGCTGAACCGGGATTCGCACGACCAGGTCGCGGCTTTGCTCGATCGGCTGGCGGCATCGGACCAGGACAGGCTGGTCAAGGCCATGCAGACGGTGCAGCGCCTGCTGGGCGGCGACAATGCCGAGCCGAAAATTCCCTACATGCTGCGGCCGCTGCAGGTCGGCGATATAGGCTGGATCGTGCGTCGCCAGGGCATGCTCTACGCGCAGGATTATGGCTGGGACGAAACCTACGAGGCGTTGGTTGCCGAGATCCTTGCGGCGTTCGTCAAATCCTTCGACCCGAAATGGGAGCGCAGCTGGATCGCCGAGCGGGAAGGGGAGGTCGTCGGCTCGGTCTTCGTCGTGCGCAAGTCGGACGAGGTGGCGAAGCTTCGCCTACTCTATGTCGAGCCTTCGGCGCGCGGGCTGGGGATTGGCAAGCGACTGGTCGATGAATGCGTGAGCTTTGCCCGCGCCAAGGGCTACAAGACGATGACGCTTTGGACCAACGACATCCTGGTCTCGGCGCGCCGCATCTATGAGGCGGTGGGCTTCAAGCTCGCCGAGGAAGAGCGCCACCATTCCTTCGGCAAGGATCTGGTCGGCCAGAACTGGAATTTGGAATTGTAGAGTTGGTCCGGCCCTTCGCTATGGCTTCGGGCGTTCGTCGCTTCAATCGACAAATCGTTGTCGATTGATCGGCCTACGGCCGACCGCTCCTCACCCCTTCACCGGGATCCAGATCTCCAGCCCGCCATTGCCGCTGCGCGGATCGAATTCGGGGCCGTAGCGCTCGAACTCCGGCGCGTCCGCGATCTCGTGGCCGGAGGCCGGCAGCCATTTGTTCCAAATCGTGTTGACCGTGCGGCGGATGGTCGAGATGTGCTCGCGATGCGAAAACACGGCGTATTTCTGCGCCGGCACGCGCACGCGAAAAAACTCCTTTGGCAGGTCGGCGAAATCCGAGACCTCGACGCCGGCGATATAGTCGAAATTGCCGGCATCATCGCCGTTGACGCAGACGCCGTAGGCGACATCGCCGATCTCGCCCGGAATGTTGCCGACATAGGGACCGAAACGCTGCCACTGCATCGGGATCGCGGCGCTGCTCTCGCAGCTGTAGCGTTCGCCGAGGCCGGCGACGAGGAAGGGTCGGCTGGTCTCGAAGCGCGGCGGCTCGAGGCTGGCAAGCAGGGACTGGTTCATCAGGATCGGCTCCACGAGATCGAGATTGTCGAGGCTGCCTTGCACGCGCACCAGCTCCGGCGTGGTGGCGAACTGGTCGCGGAAGGCGCGGGTGAAGGCCTCATGCGAGTTGTAGCCGGCGTCGAGCGCGACCGAGAGGATGTCGGGCGCGCCGGCGGCGAGCTTGCGCGCCGCCTCGCTCAGCCGCCGCGCCCGCATATAGCCCATCACCGAACGGCCGGTCGCGGCGCCGAAGGCGCGCGTCACATGGAAGCGCGACACGCCGCTGCTTTGCGCGACATCGTCGAGCGACACCGCTTCCGGCAGATGGCTTTCGACGAACCACAGCGCTTTTTCGGTCGGGTTCATTTTCTCCTCGCATTGGCCGGGATCATGCTGCCGTTTCCTGGCGCGGCCAGTTTGATCGAAATTGCGCAGTGCGCAAAATCGAAACGACGCTGATCGCCATGGCGGTCATTTTTCCTGCGGGGCCTTGCTGCGGTTGTTCCTCCGTCACCGCCCGCAAAACCGCCCCGAAGGTCAACTTGACCAATCACAAGGCCGACGACATTGTGGACGTGCAATTCGTAGCCAAGTGGTCGTGTGGCAATGGATTTTCGCGACGCCATCGATAGATCGCTGGCCTGGGCCGGCGGATGGTTCGACTATGCCGCCACGCCGTGGTTCGTCTATCAGGCCGCCATCATTGTCTCGCTGTTCCTGGTGGCGAAGCTCGCGGCGCTGCGGGTCGAGCCGCTGGTCGAGAACCAAGCACGCCAGATCAAAGGCCATCCCGGACTGCTGAGGGTCGTCATCGCGCTGCTGCGGCGCACCGACTGGATCCTGTTCACGATCCTGCTGTTTGCCGCGCTCAACCTGTTGCGCGCCATCACCTGGCCGAGCCGCACCCATCTCCTGCTCGTCGCGCTGCTGCTCTCGCTGGCGTGGCTGTTCGCGACCGTGCTGTCGCGCATCATCCGCAACCGCCTCGTCGCGCGCACGCTCGGCTGGCTGGCCTGGATCTACGCGGCCCTCGTCATACTGGGCGTCGGCGACGAGGCAGCCGCTTTCCTCGACAGCGTCGCAATCCCTCTGGGCGCGGTTCGCCTTTCGGCGCTGATGGTGCTGAAGGCGGCGCTGCTCTTGATCGCCACCGTCTGGCTTGCGGTGGTCACCGGCAATTACATCGATGAGCGCGTCCGCGTCTCCGAGGAGCTGACGCCGTCGATCCGCGTCCTCGTCGGCAAGGTCGCCAAGATCGGTCTCGTGCTGGTGGCAGGCGCCGTGGCACTCTCCGCCGTCGGTCTCGACCTGACGGCGCTGACGGTGTTTTCCGGTGCTGTCGGCGTCGGTCTCGCTTTCGGGCTGCAGAAGGTCGTCTCGAATTTCGTCTCCGGCGTGATCATCCTGCTCGACAAGTCGATCAAGCCCGGCGACACCATTTCGCTCGAAGGCACCTTCGGCTGGATCCGCGAATTGCGGGCGCGCTTTGTCTCGGTGGTGACGCGCGACGGCCGCGAATTCCTGATCCCCAACGAGGACTTCATCACCCAGAGGGTCATCAACTGGTCGTTCAGCGACAACCTCGTGCGCCTCGACGTGAACTTCGGCGTCTCCTACGATGCCGATCCGCACAAGGTCAGCGAACTGGCGATAGAGGCCGCGATCACAGTCGGCCGGGTCGACGCCGACCGGAGGCCGGTCTGCTGGCTGACCGACTTCGGCGACTCCTCGCTGAACTTCGTCCTGCGCTTCTGGATCCGCGACCCCCAGCAAGGCCTGACCAACGTGCGCGGAAAGGTGCTGCTGGCGCTGTGGGACACATTCAAGGCAAACGGCATAAGCATTCCCTATCCGCATCGCGAGATCATCATGAGAGAGGCGGACGGGCGCTGAGGGTGTGGGCGCGGTGTTCACCGCCAAGGGGGGGCGGCAGGGACGTCGGCACATCAAATCAAACGGTTGCTTTCCGCAGTTTGACGCGCCCGCCGCACCGTGCCGTCGGTGTCGGCGATCTTTCGTCTTGCGGCTTCGTCGCTTCTGATCGTCAGCCGCTTCGACAGGACTTTGGTGGCCTCGACGATCGGCTCGACCGTTACAACTGGGGCGTCCGGGGTTTTCATGAATCTCATGCTTGTTGTCCTTTCTGGCAAAAAATGAAAGCAGGCGCGGAGCGGCTGTCCGCTCCGGCACCTTATGCACGGCGACAAAGTTACTTTCGCACGACCCAGGCCAGCAGCGCCGATTCAAAATCGGAGTTGCCGGTATAGTCACGGATCAAAAGCGCGGCGTATCCTTGCCACTGATCCTCGGGGATCCGATTTTCGATGACCGACGTTCTGAAGGCGTCGCGCAGGATATTGCAGTCAAAAGTCGAGATCATATCGGCCGAATGATCATTGTCCATGATGCAGCTCCCATTTAGGGGGCGGGAGTACGGTGGACGCTCTCAAGCGCCGGTGCCCTTGTTCTGGCCGGCGACCACGGGACTGTACGCCCCCGACCGCTGGTTAGCGAATCATTCCGGCAGATTTGTCCTTTGGTGCATCAGCACAAGTCAGCGGCCGGCCTCTTCCCGCCGCTTGAAGTCTTGATCGTTCAGCCGGCCGACTATCTCGTCCGCTTCGCCGGCATTGATGCCGACCATGACCTTGTGATCGGACTCGGCGGGCTGGCCGGTGAAGACGTCGAAAACGGTCCAGCTGTCCGGATGGTCCATGCGAAGCGCGTAGCGGTTTGCCATAGTCCGCGTCCTTTTCGTTTTCGCCCGCCACCGACCGGTTTAGGCCTGCAGAATGAAAAACACTGCCGCCAGGACAGTGACTGTCCACAACACCACGCCCAGCTTCAAAGCCAGGCCCCCGTGCGAGGAGAGACCCTCCCGCATACGGGCCGACAGGTTCGTGATGCTGCTGGATCTGGCCGGCGTCGCCGCAACGGCGACCGGCGGCTTGACCCCAAGCCTGCCGAATACCGGAAGCAGTGTCGGTTCACGCACGGCCTTCTCCTGGCGCCAAAGTCTCAGTACCCCATCCCGCCCATGCCGCCGCCGCCGGGTGAAGGCGCGGCATCCTTGGCCGGAATGTCGGTGATCATGGCTTCAGCGGTGATCAGAAGCGCGGCGATCGAGCCGGCATCCTGCAGTGCCGTGCGCACCACCTTGGCCGGATCGACGATGCCGGCCTTGATCATGTCGACATAGACCTCGTTCTGGGCATCGAAGCCCTGATTGTGATCCTTGCTGTCGGCGAGCTTGCCGACGACGATCGAACCCTCGACGCCGGAATTCTCGGCGATCTGGCGGATCGGCGCCTCGAGCGCCCTGAGCACGATCGAGATGCCGGCCGTCACATCGGCATTGGCGCCGGTCAGGCCCTTGAGCGCCGACCTCGCCCGCAGCAGCGCCACGCCGCCGCCCGGAACGATGCCTTCCTCGACAGCCGCGCGCGTGGCGTTCAGCGCGTC
>NZ_JBWLUZ010000041.1:0-37218 GCF_057784325.1 Mesorhizobium sp. CNPSo 4689 | reverse complement strand
GGGTCTTTTGGGGGCAATAGTTTTCGGAGTGGTGGGGCTTGTAGCCCTTGCGGCTGCGACTATAGGGGGAGGGGCGGTGGGCTCTAAGATGCACGGTTAGAACATTAGTGTGCAAACTAAACACCCTTTCTCCTGAAATTGCCAGCTACACAGCAGAGAGCATTCTCTCCCGACGATCAGGACGATCTTTGATCATCTATCGGGTGATTGTGCTCTCTGTGGTTGCCACGTTGGTGTCGCTGCCACTCATCACCATAGCGATCTCTGTCCAAAGTGCCGGTATCATTCGCCCCACCGTCGAGAAGACGCCCCTGATCGCGCCCGTCTCCGGACGCGTCTCCCGTATCCTTGCCGTTGAGAACGATCTGGTTGCCCAGGGGCAGGAGATTCTCGCCCTCGATGAGGAGGTGGTTGAGGAAAAGCTCAGGGCGCATAAAGGCGATATTCGCGCTAAGAGTGATCTTGCCCGTGACCTCGAAACCCTGATCTCCTCCGGCACGCAGGCCAAGAACCCGGTCCACCTCCTGACCGAGTCCGCCAAGGCGGAGTGGGCGCATTTTCTCAACCTGCTGCGGGAGAACCAATATGCCCGCAGTAATGCCGCGGCGGACCTCGACCGCGCTAAGCGGCTGCTCTCCGCTGCTGCAACGCCCGCAAACGCCGTTGACGAGAAGGCTTTCGCCCTCCAGAACATTGAGTTTCAGGGGGAGATCCTTGCCCGGCGCAAATCCGCCGAATGGAACCAGCAGCTCTTCGACCTTAACCTGCGCCTCAAGGAACTCACCGCCACCTTGCATCAGCTCGAGAACGAACGGGATCTCACCCACATTCGGGCCGGGGTGTCAGGCGCACTCGAGCAATTCACCGGCCTGACCCCCGGCAGCTACATCCAGGCCGGGCAAACCGTTGCTTGGGTTTCGCCGGACGGCGAACTGGTGGCGGAAATTTACGTCTCCCCCAAAGACATCGGCTTAGTGCGGGAGGGACAGTCCGTGCGGCTCCAAGTGGATTCATTCAACTACAATCAATGGGGTCTCATCGATGCGACAGTGCTCGAGGTGGCGCATGACTTCACCCTCCACGACATGAGCCCGGTCTTCAAGGTCCGCTGCGCGCTCTCTCGCACCCATGTCGCACTCAAGAACGGGGTTATCGGTCATCTGAAGAAGGGCATGACCGTGCGGGCCCGCTTCCTCGTGGCCGAACGCACCCTTCTGCAACTCCTCTACAATGAAGTCGACGATTGGCTCAATCCCCTCCTGGCGGGCCACTAAATCCTTCCTTTTCCAAACAGCCAGCGAGCCGCCATGTCGAGCAAGGTCATCAAGTTCAAGCAGCACGACATCACCGATTGTGGAGCCGCCAGCCTTGCTTCTGTCGCAGCCTTCTATGGCCACAAGCTGCCATTGTCGCGCATCCGACAGTATGCCTCGACCGACCGCTCCGGCACGACCGTACTGGGCCTCACGGAAGCGGCCCGGAAGCTGGGCTTTGTTGCCAAGGGGGTGAAGGGTGGCTTCGACAGCCTATACAAGATTCCCAAGCCTGCTATTGCGCACGTAATCGTCAAGGGGGTCCTGCACCACTTCGTCGTAATCCAGGCGATCGACGCTAGGTGGGTCATCGTCATGGACCCAGCCTATGGCGAAATCCGCAAGTTGTCGCACGAGGAGTTCAAGACGCAATGGACTGGCTTCCTTGTGCTCCTGGTTCCGGCAGCCACCTTCAAGCGCCGCGACGAGACCACCTCGCCCCTCGCCCGCTTCGCGCGTCTGCTTGCGCCACAAAGGGCGGTGATGGCCCAGGCTCTCGCCGGGGCGCTCGTGACGACGGTCCTCGGGCTCTCGACGGCAATCTACGTCCAGAAGATCGTCGATCATGTGATCATAGCGGGCAACCGCAACCTGCTCAACCTGATGAGCCTCCTCATGCTGCTGATCCTGGTGGCGCAGATCCTGATCAATCTCCTCGGGAACCGGCTCGTCCTGCAAACGGGGCAGAAGATCGACGTCCAGTTGATCCTCGGCTACTACAATCACGTCCTAAGCCTGCCCCAGAAGTTCTTCGACAGCATGCGTTTGGGCGAAATCATCGCCCGCATGAACGACGCCGTGAAGATCAGGAGCTTCCTGAACGACGTCTCGATCAACATATTCGTCGACCTGCTAATGATACTGTTCTCGTTCGGGCTGATGTGCATCTACTCGTGGAAGATCGCCTTGGTCGTGGCGGTCTCCATCCCGCTGTACCTCTTGGTCTATTGGACCATCAACCGACTGAATAGGAAGCGCCAGCGCGCCATTATGGAGAATGCCGCCGACCTGGAGGCGGAGCTGGTGGAATCCCTCGGAGCTGTCTCGACGATCAAGACCTCCGGCATGGAGAGTTTCGCCAACTTCAAGATAGAGATCCGCTTCATCAAGATGCTGCACTCCGTCTACGGTTCCGGTCTCATCTCGATCTTCGGAGATAATGCCTCGACTTTCCTCTCGACCCTATTCACCATCGTGCTGATGTGGTTCGGAACAACGCTTGCCCTCGATCAAACCGTCACGCCCGGCGAGTTACTGTCCTGTTATACGTTACTCGGCTATGTCATCCGGCCGGTCGCCAATCTGATCCAGAACAATCGGATCGTTCAGGATGGCTTCATCGCAGCGGATCGCCTGTTTGAGATCTTCGACCTGGAGCAGGAGACAAGCGGCGGCGGCATCGATGCCACAAAGTCCGATCTTGGTGATATCCGCCTGGAGAACGTCACGTTCCGCCATGGCTCGCAGCCGGAGCTTTTCCACGATCTCAGCGTCACCTTCCGCCGGGGCGAGATGACGGCCGTGGTGGGGGAAAGCGGCTCGGGCAAGAGCACCCTTGCGGCGCTGCTGCAGAATGTCTACCCTCTTGAGGGCGGACGCATCCGGATCGGTCCCTTTGCCCTCCAGGATCTCTCAACAGTGTCCGTGCGCAAGGCTGTCGCTGCTGTGCCGCAATCAGTCGATGTGTTCTCGGGCTCGGTGATCGGGAACATCGCCCTTGGCGAGTTCGAGCCGGACATCGAGAAGATCCTGCACATCTGCGATCAAATAGGGCTTCGAGAGCTCATCGAGCGCTGGCCCGGCGGTCTCCAGACCTATTTGGGCGAGAATGGTGTGCGCCTCTCGGGCGGCGAGAAGCAGCAGCTTGCGTTGGCTCGGGCTCTGTACCGGGATCCGGAGATCCTGATCCTCGACGAAGCGACCTCCTCTCTCGACTCGATAGCCGAGGGGTTTGTCCTGCGAATCATTGAAGATCTTCGTCGGGCCGGTAAGACCATAATCGTCATCGCTCATCGACTCAGCACCATTCGTAGGGCCGACAAGATCGTGGTCTTCGACAAGGGACAGCTTATTGAGGAGGGGAGGCATGCTGATCTGCTGGCAGCTGAAGGCGCTTACGCACGCTTGTGGCGGGCGCAAACCGGATCCAGTTAACCACTACGGTGCCGTAGCGCATCGATAACCGCCAGCTCCAGTCATCGAGACCGAACTCGGGGCGTGGCCTGCAGCGTCACATTTGAGCTGACGCGGATCGCATCGTCGCGACATTGCGCTGATCGGCAACGAAGGCTTCGGCAGCAAGGTCGCGGATCAGCGGAACACAGTGAAAGCCGTCAAAGCGCCCGGCATAGGGATGAAGCTGGCGCGCTCTTCCTCGAACACCTCCCACACCGCGCTCACCTTGCTCGGGATTCCGGTCCTCTTCCACCTCGTCTCGAAGCTCACGAGCGCACCAGAGTCATCATCACCACCAACCTGGCATTCGACGAATGGCCAACCGCTTTGTTACCGAGTTCACCGACGCGCCGGGCGTGATACGCATTGTCTGGCTGTTCTCGCTTGTGCTTGGCCACTCGCGTTATCTTCGCCCGCAACGTCATGTGCCAGGACCTGCAGACGCTGCTGCGCTGTCGTATGCAGGCTTTCGACGCCGTGCCGATCGAGATCCTCTACGACAGGATGAAGACGGCGGTTACCGGCGAAGATAACGAAGGCCACATCATCTACAATTCGTTCGCTGGTGGCGCTGGCCAAGCACTTTGGCTTCCAGCCCAGAGCCTGCCGCCCGTATCGTGCCAAAACCAAGGGCAAAGTCGAGCGACCATTCCGCTATATCCGCGAGGACTTCTTCCTGGCCCGCAGCTTCCGCAATCTCGACGACCTGAACGAGCAATTGCAGGATTGGCTCGACACCGTCTCCAATGCTCGCCTGCACGGCACCACGCAATGCATCGTCAGAGAAGCCTTCGCTGCGGAGCAGCCGGAACTTCAATCTCTTCCGGCAGTTCCCTTTCCTTAGCAAGAAGATCCAGGAAGCCGACCAAACAAGCCTATGTCGTCAAATCGCCAAACCGACACGAATTGTCGGACACCGTCGAAGGCTGCTGAGCTCATCCGCTTCGACGAGAGCAGCGTCACCTTCCGCTATAAGGATTATCGCCGCCCTAGCGCCGACCGGCGGCAAGTCATGACGCCCGCCACAGACGAGTTGGTCCGTCGGTTTCTACTCCATGTCCTGCCACCCGGCTTCGGAAGTCGTCGGTCTTCCGGGGTGGTCATCGGGCGGCAGAGTGACATTCAGCAATTACGGGCGAGCGGGAGGCCGTGCCATGCTGCGGCGGATGCATGATCGTCATCGAGTTGTTCGCCTGCCGGGGGGCAGCCGCGAGCGCCGCCGCACGGCTCTCCAGCAGCACGCATGACCGCGCATGGTCCGACCTCATCACCCCACGCCGTTCCTGCGCTTACGGCGAAATCCCGCTGGCGCCACCGCCGTCGGCAACCGCATCGAGCCCGATCCGAAGCTGCTCATCCTGCCGCGTGCAGTCCTGTCATCTCCCCGAATGTCAGCGTGCTGTCGTGTTGCCTCACGTAATTTTGTAACCGGCTGCCTCACCAACAAGAGAAGCTCGACATCGATGTCTGTTTACGAGCTGTCGGATGGCACCCGGGTGTCTTTTGACAAGTGGTACCGCAGCAAATGGATCGACATGCGGTTTGAAATGTTGACAAAGCTTTCGGACGATTTCGGTCTCCTGTGGGGCGCCAGTTCCGGACAGTGCGCCAAAGAGGTCCGTATCAACCCGCAAACTGGTTGCGAGGCGTTGATGAGCCACAAAAACGCCTCGCAAAATCCGCCTCGGGAACTGTGCGGTTCCGTGCAACAGCTCTTTGGTGTGACCCAATTCCACGGCAAATCAAACCGCTTCAGCTACATCCGCCAGCCTCTCCCAGTCCACCGCTATGCATAAGATGGGTCGCCCTGAGGATCATCTGCGCGCCGCTGACATGCTCCGAATTGCGCAGTGGTTCAATTCATCAGAAATCCTCTCCACCGCACAGAGTTGCGTCATTGGGGCATTAAGCCATAACAACAGTGCCGGCTTATATAAGGGGAATCTACACATATTGAAGAAGCTGACCACCGCAGCGCCGAGCTAAAGGCAGACCACACCCTTAAGCCAGAACCGCCGCCTCAGCCAGAGTATGGGCGGCCTCGACCTGGGATCGTGCCGCTCGCGCAACCTGGAAATCATCAGTTCCGGCAATATTTGTGGCCTTGGGGATGCGCTCTGTGAGTGCACCGCCGGCCAGAAAAGCGCGGTGTTGGGCCACATTGCAAACAATGTGATAACGCCCTGGCTGAGTGAAGAATTTTGCGGTTGCGCCTAGCCCTGGCGGTCGCGCTCCCCTGTCAAAATGAGACCCCGAGGAGGTTGCCCGCAGGGCAATGAAGGGGCGTGGACTTGCATTGACGAACTCTTTCTGGCGCGGGCGGCCAAGGTCAATTCCGAACCAAAAGTCGGAAAGTCGACAATGCGTTCAGTCAGACAACGCGCAAAATCAGAGATTTTGAGGTTGGTACGGCGCTTGCTTGGTCAGGGCACCACCATCGATCGCTTGTGAGAGCGAGATGGATCATTTCAACATCGAGCAAAGGCGGGAATTAGCTATGCTGCGAACTGACTTGGAGAAATTCGTTTGCGATTTAGGAAAAAAAGGCACTCCACTTGAAAAGCTCAAACCACTCGCTGGAGGGCTTGCATCGATTGTAGCGATTGGAAAGAGCCTCGACTACAACATCACGCTTGACGAGGTTAAACGTTACATCCGATCGAACAGCCGACAGAAGTCAAGTCGTAACAAGATCGGGGCGATTACGAGGCGCGAGCGTGGTTCGGGCGTTTCGGCCTTGACCAGCCTTGTACAGACCGCTGCGTTGGCTAATTATCCTACGGATTTACCTGTGAAAGTCCGGGAAAAGCCTAGCGCCGTCGCAGTCGTTATTATTATTGTTGTTGTTGTTGCGGTCGCGATCTGAGGTAGCTTTAGCTCTGACTGCATTGGCTGGACGAGCCGAAACATGAAAACAAATCGTGTCGGAGATGAGACCATGCCACCAAGCCTACAACGGGCCGCTTCAGGGGCTCACCTGCGCCCTCGCGGCGAGCACTGGCGACAAGCTTTTGACCGGCGCACGCCGGAGGAACGGCGCACCTTGTCACACGTCAAGCGCTTCATGGAGCGGCTGGCCGGTGACAGGCGGTTCCGCAGCGCGCTTTCGGAGAACGTCGACAACCCTCGAACGGTGTCAGAACGCTACGGCATCGATGTTGACCCGATGGAGATGCTGCCGCTCTGGCGCGGTGACTGCCTGAAGTACCGCTTCAAGCCGGAGTCTGCCCCGTGGCCGCTCGCCATGATGTGGGACGAGTATATGCGCGAGATGTTGCGCCATCGCGAACGGCTGCGCGACCAAGGCGAGATGTCGATGGTCAACCCGCGTTTTCATGCCTGGCGCCAGCGCCAAATTCAGCGCTGTAACGACCAATTGGGCGAATTGGCGCCGTCGATCACGCACCCCATCATCGCTTTCGAGTTGAGCGAAGGCTGCACCGTCGGTTGCTGGTTCTGTGGCCTCTCGGCGGACCACTTCAGGGGTTATTATGAATATAGCCAGGAGCATGCCGAGCTTTGGCGCGGCGTGGTCGGTGTCGCCAGCGACATGTTTGGGCAGGCAGCCCGCACTGGCTTCTGCTACTGGGCCACAGATCCGAGCGATAACCCGGACTATGACTGTTTTCTGTTCGACTACCATCAAATCACGGGCGCATTGCCACAAACGACGACGGCCGCCCCGCTCAAGGATCAGGCACTCACCAGGCGAGTGCTCGAACTTTTCAAATGCTACGGCGGCGTGACGAATCGTTTTTCCGTGCTAAGTACGAAACATCTCAATCAGATTCACGCGGCGTTTTCGCCGGAGGACCTGATGGGGGTCGAACTCATCCTGCAGGGCAAGGGGGCGCCTACCGCAAAGGCTTTCACCGGGCGCGCACGCGCGCGCAGAGAGAAACTTGAGGCAGCCAACAAAGATGATGCGGTCGCCTTGCCGGGGAGCTATCCCACGACGATCGCCTGTGTTTCCGGCTTCCTCGTAAATATGCGGCAGGGACGTTTACAACTGGTGACGCCGGTACCGGGTAGCGAACGCTGGCCTCTCGGGTACCGAATCGCGGATCAACGTTTCTTCGGGACGCCCAACGAGTTCCGGGAAGGGCTCCAGAGCATCATCGACGAGCATATGCTCGAAAGCCCACCTCCCAACCTACCGATCCGCTTCCGCGGAGACCTGCAATACGAGGCCGGGAACCGGCACTTCCACCTCCGCTCACGCAACATTGAGCACCGTGTGCTCGACGACGTCGTTCCGGTTTCCGTTGGCCATGTAATCGCATGCGGCGACTGTACAGCCTCGGAGCTGATTATGCGGGTCACGACAGACGGAGCGAGCGCCCTTGCCGTGGCCGACCTGCTCGATCAGTTATATGCGGCCGGGGTGATCGAAGAGGATCTCGACGACGTTTCGCGCTGCTCCTCAATTTCCGAATGTGACAGCACCGTCCGGCACCATGAAGCCGACATCAGCTAGGGCGCTGTTGACCAGCGCAGCTTCGCCTTCGGCCAGATGCTGCTTCATGGGGTCAAGTTTCACGCGCCGGGCGTAGGGGTCGATCTCGCGGCGCTTCGACGCCACCGCCCTGTCAAAGGGATGGGCTATGGCCTCAAGGTCGGCACCGGTTGGCGAAGCGGCGGAACTGCTCATCGGGCTCGAGCGTGCCGGCGTAATGCTGCAAACCGATCGGCCTTGTCGGCGTCGGCCAAGGCGGCGGCGCAAATGTGCGTGCTCGCCGACAGATCGTGCTGCTTTTTGCGGATCTGACTGGGGCTGTGCCCACAGTGGAGCAAAAGCGCGGTCAGATAGAGTTCGATCGCAGTCGCCGACAATCTGAACGGCGCTCGACTGAGGGTTTGCCTGGCCGGGCGAGCCGAAGCAGCAGGGTTGCCGCCTTGCGGTGCTCTTCCGCAAGCTCGTGGATCTGCAGCGGAGGCCAGCTCTCCTGGGTGTTTTCGTTCTTCAATCTTCGTTCCTCTAAATGCCACGCAGAAGTTTTGGTAAAGAGCAAACGATCGTATTCTTCGGCATTCTCCATGTCTTGGCATCGCTATCGCATTTCCGAGCAACCTGCGGCAGTGGGATCTGCGTCGAGGCGACTGCAGTGGTTCTCGAGGATGAGAAGGGCGCATGCCGCGCCTGGCATATCGTTGCCTCGCCGATCGGCGCCGGAAGAGATCAGGGGGGCGTCTCCCTGCGGGCCGGGCTGCGGGCTTCGCTGAAGCTGGATGCGGTCGTCTTCCCCTTCGGGCACGCATCCCTGACGCACCGCTGCCGCAGCCCCGGCACTTGGCTTGGCTTGAGTACGGATAAAGCGACTTGGCTTATTACCCAGGCAGTTTCTTCATCTCCGCCGCGAACCCGACGTGCGCGTTTCCCGCACCCGCCTCTCCATGCGTGACTTCGACCACAGGCGAGAGTGCCTGGTAGCATTCCAGGGCTCGTTCAATCCATTCCATGCGCGGGCACCGTGCGCATACCGCAGGCGTTTTGTGGCGGCGAACTTGGCGAGTTTTTCTTCTATGCAATCTGCATCACTGACCAGGTTGAGCTCGTCAATGACTAGGCGAGGTTTCGAGCTTCCCTCGCCCGGGGCGTCAACTTGCCGTGCGAAGTGGAGAGCATGCCGAACGAAGCGGAGAGAACTGGCCGCCGCTTGACCATTGAGAGCGCCTTGAGATGCTTCGGCCAATGGCCGATGGCATCACGCCCGCATTTCCTCTTGAAGCGTCATCGCTCCGACAACACATTGTGCAACGATCGGCGGGGTCGATGCGGCCCCGTCTCACGTGAACTGGCGGTTCAGCAGGTCGGGAGGAAAAAATGAAGGCCGAGGCTTTCAGCAGCCCCATTTTCGTCAAGCGCTCCACCTACATCGTGCAAGAGATTGCAAGTCTTGCCGAGGCCATCGATCTTCTCGATGAATGGCCGCAAGATCGCAGAGATCCTGCCCACCAAACTGCCCTTCGGACGTGCCATGAGGCCTACGATGGGCACAAGCCTGTAGGTGCGGCGCGCAACGCGCTTTACGACTTTGCAAAGCAGGTTGGCATATTGGAAGATGCGACCTCTGCGATGCAGTGGATTGCAGCTTGCAAAGCAGGCACCGCAAAAGTCTAAATCCTATTCGCCGATGCGACTAGGGTGACGCGCGGCAGTAACATTCGGTTTAGCTGCGGCCTGTCGCCCCAGACTGGCTGTCAAGGGGGGAGATGGCCGGCTTGAGCAGGTTCGAAAGGCCAGTCATTGTGCAGGTTGGCCGCAATGGCTCCGGGCGTATCGTGCTCGACGTACGCCGCTATTTTGCTGCGGGATATTGGTCGTCGGACCGAGAAGAGTAGGATAGCAATGGACGTATGTCTGCAAGTGCTGCAAGGGAAGGCTCGGTCGCCAGTTGCTCGACGCGCTTTCGTCGCGGCCGCACTCGAAGCAAAGATACTACGCAGCGACTAAACCGAACTCTGGCACAGGGTCATCTCTTCGGCCTCTCGCTGCCTGATAGAGCCGTCGGATATGACCCATCAGACCGCGGCACAGGACGAAGTTCGACGCAAGCGCATCATAGTTGGGTCGCACGAGATCGCAGATCCTCGGTGCCATGCCATTAAGCATGCCGGGTGCCTTCACAGGGCACTTTCGGGAAGAAGAACAACAAGACTGTGCACAAACCGGGTCCTGCCATCGCTACTCGACCGGCTCACCCATCATTGCGAGATCGTCGAAACAGGAAACGATTCCTGGCGCTTCAAGAACCGCTCTCAAAGCTGAAGTCCGAAAGCCAACCAGCCGCACCCGATCAGGCTGCGCAACCCCGACCAGCTTCGCCTGATCGGGCGCTCACCGGCGTGCCCTTCAACACCCCACAACCGGGGTCCCCTTTTGCGCGAAAAACCAGGGTCCCGATTCAGGGTGATTGACACTCAAGGCCGACGCGCTTGTAGGGGCCGCCAATCCCGTGAAGCAGGGCGCCGATCGCCTCCAGCTCGGTCTCCACCTTGCTCTCTCGAATGAGTTTCCCACCCGTGTCCATTACGCAGACGCTGGTGGTGCGAACGGAAACATCAAGACCGACGAACAGTCCCATGGCAGACCTCCCGACCGGTTGAACCGTGGAGCCTGCCCGGAAGACCGACCTCCCGCTACTCCCATGCAGGGAGGCCGCAGGAGTGCCAATCATCCGATCTTTTTTTGCGGAGCTACTCGAACTGGATACGCGTTCCTGCCCACATTAGCTGCGGATAGGCTGCATTAAAATGCAAAATTTGGGCGTCTAAATCGATCCGATCGCAATATAACGCGCGCCCGGACGTTCCGGGGATCTAAATTGCCGCCGTGGTCAAACCATAGAGCGTCAGTTATCAGAAAATCTCTGCTTGACGTAACGTAAGGTCCCGTGTTTTCGCGGTGCAGGGAGCGACTTCCCAGTCTCGGTCCAGGGCGACGAAAATGAGGGGCGGCGATGGTGGCTGGCGAACCTAATGACGTGCGCGTCAAGCGTTGCGGTGGGGGATGGGCTGTTCATATTATTGAGGACGGCAAACTGACAGTTCTTCGGTTCATGACACAGTCTCCCGCCGAGACTTTCGCCGATGACCAACGAACCAGGCTCGGCCTTGCTAGCAAGCCACCAATTGACGAACGCTGATGTCTTCACCGGATTTGGGGGAAGACGTTGGATGGCTGGCGCGCCTATGGCGCCGGCGGAAAAAACACATCGCCGAAAGGCCATTTACAATGCTACTTGCGGCTGATGACACGGCGGCTGAGATGATGAAAAGCTAGGCAGTCAAGGACCTGGCCTGCCGCGCTCGAAAAAGCAGCATGAATTTGCAAGCCGCGACCGCAACTGACTTCAGCCAGGGGTCAGCCGCGTGGCTGTTGGCTCAACCGTGGAGATGCGGACATTGCGCGATCTCACGAAAGCCCGCTGTTGCGAAAGGCGCGGCGGGCCTCTCCTCGAAGCTGGAGTGTAATTGATCCGCGAGACTTAGGTCCTCTCTTAAGCGCTGGGCGAGTTGCAACGGGGAGAGGCTCGCACATATCTAGAGCGCAAGTCACGCCCCCGAGACCAGCGCAGGAATGGCCAAAGCCTCATTCGCCTCGTCAAGGATGGAGAAACTGTAACGGCCGTCGGCATCGAGATCGACAGAATAGCTCAGGCGGTCGAGTATATGGTTGTCCTGGTCGAACGTAACGATTCGCGGCTTCAGCGAGGTGATATGCGCTTCGTCAAGGTAGATGGAGTTGCAGACAATGATCTGGTCGTCGGGCTGGCAGGTGCGGGCGGCCGCACCGTTGAGGATACAGCATCGTGAGCCGCGTTCGCCGAGAATGACATAGGTCGAAATCCGCGCGCCGGAGTTCTTATTCCATATCTCGACAAACTCCATCGGCAGGATCCCGGCTGCTTCGCAATGGTCAGGGTCCAGCGTTATCGAACCGTGGTAGTTGAGGTTTGCTTCGGTGACGTGGATGCCGTGCAGCTTGCCGGCGACTAGTTTTCGCATTGGTCTGGTGTCCCTGTTCATCATCAAAGTCAATCTTGGCATCCGGTTCGCGCCGCTAAATTCCGACGACGAGTGCACCGCCGCTGAGACCCGCACCCGCCGCTGCCAAGAGAATTTTCTCGCCCTGCCGGAATGGCTGCATCTGATGGGCCAGTGACAGGGAGAGCGGTATGGTCGCGGCGGAAGAGTTGCCGTAGTCGGCGATCGTCTTGACGATGGCTTGGTCCGCTATGCCGAGGTTCCTCCCGACCGCATCGAAGATGCGGGCATTGGCCTGATGCGGCACGAACCGGCCAACATCTTGCGGGTGCATCTTTGCTGCGGCCAATGCTTCCTGCGAGCAGGCAGTCATCATGTCCACAGCCCTGGCGAACACTTCGCGTCCGTCGGTCATCGTCATGCGGGTTTGCCCGAGATCCAGGCCACTTTGGAACGGGATGTTGCTTCCTCCCGCCGGAATCTGAATCAGCCCGTAGCGCGAGCCGTCCGAATCCACCGAGGCACCGAGTATGCCCCGATCCGGGTCCTCGCACGGACCAATCACCACGGCGCCGGCGGCATCGGCGAAAAGGACCGAGCTTGCGCGCTCGGCTGGATTGATGCGGCGGCTGAGGATGTTGGCGGCAATGACCAGGGCTGGTTTGCCATGCAGGCGGGTGAACCCGTCGGCAAACATAAGCGCATAGATGAAGCCGGCGCAAGCACCGGCGAGGTCGACCGCGCCCGCGCGGCCAAGGCCGAGCTTGTGCGCGACCAGGGGCGCGCTTGGCGGCAGAAGGTGGTCGGGCGTCGATGTCGCAAGCAACAGCAGACCGATGTCGCTGCGGTCAATGCCGGCGCTTGCCAGCGCCATGTCGCCGGCATGCGCGGCAAGGCCCGACAGCGTGTCTTCTTCCCTGGCCCAGAAGCGTGACCGTATCCCGGTGCGCCGCTCGATCCACCCGAGTTCGAGCCCGAGACGGTTTTCGATTTCCGGGTTCTCGACCTTGCGCGACGGCGCATGATGGCCAAACCCGAGAATGCGCGACGACCTGCTCATGGCCGGGAGCCGAAGCGGTCGCCGGCCTCCTCGATGGCGTCATAGAGCCCGTCCAACTCGTCGCCGGTGATGCAATAGGGTGGGAGAAGATAGAGGACGTTGCCGAGCGGGCGCACAAGCAGCCCGCGCTCGAGGAAGAATGCGCGCAGCTTTGGCCCGATCTCGGCCAGATAGCCGGCAGAGCCGGCGCGCAGATCGAGGGCCGCGATCGTGCCGGTCGCCCGGCTGTCGGCGTAGTAGGGATTGTGGCGAAAGCGTTGAAGTCCGGCGGCCTGCCTCGCGCTTAAGGTCGCAATGCGCTCGGCCACCGGCTCGTCGCGCCAGATCTCGACATTCGCGAGTGCAGCCGCGCAGGCAATCGGATTGGCGGTGTAGGAACTCGAATGAAAGAAGGTCTTCTTCCGGTCCGTCGAATAGTGGGCCTGGAAGATCGCATCGGTGGCAAGCGTTGCGGCCAGCGGGATCACGCCGCCGGTCAAGCCCTTCGACGTGCACAGGATGTCCGGAGAAATGGACGCCTGCTCGCAAGCGAACATGGTTCCGGTACGTCCCCAGCCGGTCATCACTTCATCGGCGATCAGCAGCGTGCCGGAGGTTTCCGCGATCTTCTTCAACTCGGCCAGAACCCAGGCCGGATACATCAGCATGCCGCCCGCGCCAAGCACCAGCGGCTCGACGATCAGCGCGGCGGCTTGCTGGTCGCGGGAGACTGCCTCGAACCGATCCAGCGTCTCCTGCTCGCGCCCGGCAGCCGGGAAGGGGATGGTGTCGACCTCGAACAGCAGCGGCTCGTAGGCGGCATTGAACACGCCGCGGGCACCAACGCTCATCGTGCCGATCGTGTCGCCATGATAACTGTGCTCCATGACGACGATGCGCGAGCGCGGCGCGCCGATGTTGCCGAAATACCCAAGCGCCATCTTCAGTGCCACTTCGACCGAGGTCGAGCCGCTGTCGGAATAGAACACCCAGTCGAGACCGGCGGGAGCGAGGCCGACAAGCGCCTTGGCGAGGCGTTCGGCCGGCTCGTGCGTGAAGCCAGCGAAGATGATCTGGTCGAGGCTGGCCGTGGTCGTCTCGATGGCCTTGATGATGCGCGGATGGCGGTGGCCGTGGGTGACCACCCACCAGGAGGAAATCGCGTCCAGGATGCGCGCGCCGTCGGCCTTGTGGAGATAGGCACCTTCCGTCAGGACGATTTCAGGGATCGCAGTCTCAAGCGCGTGCTGCGTGAAGGGATGCCAGACTGGTGACGCCGACATTATTCCCCTCCCGCAATCGAGGCGAAGCCGAAGCCGGCGATCATTGCGTCTCTCAGGGTTTTGCCCGTCAGCGGATCAAGGTGCGGCAGCCTGCCGAGCTGCGGCACGCCGCCGAATTCCACGATGGTCCGTTGCGTATCGGCCATCTCATCGCCGATGAAGGCGATGCCAGCGAGCGGGATCGAGCGAGCCTGCAAGGCTTCGATCGACAGCAGGGTGTGGTTGATTGTGCCGAGCGCGGTGCGGGCGCACAGAATGACCGGCAGCCGCCAATTAGCGAAAATGTCGATGAACCTTGTTTGCCGGTTGAGCGGCACCATCAGCCCACCCGCGCCCTCGATGACGAGCGGACCCGGCACGACCGGAAGCGAAAGATCAGCCGCCTCGATCGAGACGCCATCGATCTCGGCCGAACGATGCGGCGAAAGCGGGCTCTTCAACCGGTAGGCTTCCGGCAGCACGCGTGCCAAGGGCAGGCCGGCAAGCCGCGCAACAATCTCGCTGTCGGTCTCGCCGTCGAGACCCGATTGCACCGGCTTCCAGTAGAAGCCATCAAGCAGGCCGGCGAGTCCAGCCGAGAACACCGTCTTGCCAATCCCGGTATCTGTTCCGGTGATGACGATGCGCATGCTCATGCCGAGCCCAACGCCTCGGTGAGCGCCTCGACCATGGCCAAAATGTCGGCTTCGTCGACGTTGAGCGTCAGCGAAATACGCAGGCGCGATGTGCCCTCGGGCACGGTCGGCGGACGGATCCCCCGGATGTCGAAGCCGCGGGCCTGCAGTGCCGCCGCCACCACCATGGTGCGCCTGACATCGCCGATGACAAATGGCTGGATCTGCGAGCCGCTGGGCATCACGCCGCAGCGCTCTGTCCATTGGCGGCCGGCGAAGGCAACGCGCTCATGCAGCCGGACACGGCGCTCGGGCTCATCGGACAGCATGGCGAGCGCTTCGCGCGCCGCGACCGCCATCAGCGGCGATGGCGCGGTGGCGTAGATGAATGGCCGGCAACGGTTGACGAGATAATCGCACAGCGTTCCCGGTCCGGTGACGAGTGCACCGGACGTGCCGAGCGCTTTGCTGCATGTGTGGAGCGCGACGATGTTGTCGCGGCCTTCGAACGTGGCGGCCAGGCCGCGCCCGTCCGGTCCCCAGACGCCGGTGGCGTGCGCCTCGTCGACGACGATGAATGCCTCGTGCCGATCGGCAAGCGCGAGCAGGCTCTCCATCGGCGCCCGGTCGCCATCCATGCTGTAAAGGCTTTCGACCGCTATCCAGACGCATCCCATGCCGCCTTCGGCGCGCCAGCGCCTGATCGCGCCCTCGACAGCGTCGACGTCGTTGTGCGGAGCCAGCTGGAACTGGGCGCGTCCGGCTTGCGCGCCTTCGTGCATGCTGGCATGGGCAAGTTCGTCGAGGATCAGCAGATCACCCTTCTGCGGCAGCGCGGTCAGGAGAGCGAAGTTGGCGATATAGCCACTGCCGAAGAACAACGCGCGGTCAGCTCCGAAAAACGCCGCCGCGTCCGCCTCCAGTGCCTCGTGTTCCGGCGCATTGCCGCGCAACAGCCGCGATCCGGTGGCGCCAACCGGCACGCCCCGCGCAATCGCCGCCGCAACCGCATCGCCAAGTCTCCTGGAGGCGGCAAGCCCGAGATAGTCGTTCGACGAGAAGTCGAGCCCGGCGCGGGGCACAATCGTCCGCAGCCGGTCCTTGCGCGCCAGCCCCTGCAAGGTCGCGTTGAAGCGGGCGAGGGGTTTCTCGTTCATTGCGCCTCGCGTTCGATCGGCTCAATGCCGAGGCGCCGGAACAGCAGAATGTCGTTGTCTTCGCCCGGATTGTCCGCCGTCAGCAGCGTGTCGCCGACGAAGACCGAGTTGGCGCCGGCAAAGAAGCACAGCGCCTGCATCTCGTCGGTCATCGCGGTGCGACCGGCGGAAAGACGGACGTGCGATTTCGGCATCAGGATGCGCGCCAGCGCGATCACGCGCACGAATTCTATCGGCTCGATCGGCTTGGCGTCGGCAAGCGGGGTGCCGGCGATCGGGATCAGCATGTTGATCGGAACGCTTTCGGGAGGCTCCGGCAGATTGGCCAGCGTCACCAGCATGTCGATCCGGTCCACCGGCTCTTCGCCCATGCCGACAATGCCGCCGCAGCAGACCTTGATGCCGGATTGGCGGACATGCTCGAGCGTATCGAGCCGGTCGGCAAAGCTGCGCGTGCTGATGACCTCGCTGTAGTAGCGTTCCGACGTATCGATGTTGTGGTTGTAATAGTCGAGACCCGCCTGTTTCAGCCGACTGGCCTGCTCAAGATCAAGCATGCCGAGGGTCATGCAGGTCTCCATGCCGAGCGCCTTGACGCCTTCGACCATCGCCACCACCGCATCCATGTCGCGCGCCTTGGGGTTCCGCCAGGCCGCGCCCATGCAATAGCGGGTGGCGCCGGCATCACGCGCCTTGGTCGCTTCGGCGACGACGCGCCGGACCTCCATCAGCTTCGACGCCTTCAGGCCGGTTTCGTGATGCGCCGACTGGCTGCAATAGCCGCAATCCTCCGGGCAGCCGCCTGTTTTGATGCTGAGAAGCCGGCTGAGCTGGACCCGGTTTCGATCGAAGTTCTGGCGATGGATCGTCTGAGCCAGAAAGAGCAGGTCGTTGAACGGCATATCGTGGATAGCCTCGGCCTGTTTGCGGTTCCATCGGGGCAGCGCTCCGTCGATAGAGTCCATGCCCTCGTTCACGTCGGATTCCGCGTTCATTCCAATCGTCATCGTCAAAAGCCTTCGTTGCTGGTCCGCGAGCGCGCGCAGGAGTCTGTCGACCGGCGAGCCCGGTCCGCTATGACCCGTCGATCAGCGCAAGACGCCCGAAACCGCAGGTCATTGAATGGTGCGCCGCATTGGGTACTCGTTTCGAGCACCTTCCAGCATCCGCGTGCAGCTTCGAACGTCGTATTGCTCTTCATTCCCCCTCCATCAGTTCAAGTGGGTGCAGATGTTCGCGTGGGCCGGCATATCCAGGCCGATATCGAGGATCGGTGCGCTGTGTGTCAGCCATCCGACCGAGATGAGGTCGACCCCGGTGGCGGCGATCGCGGGAGCGGTTTTTTCCGTCACACGACCGGAAGCTTCGGTGATGGCGCGGCCGCCAACCATTGCCACGGCGCGGGCAAGATCGTCGACCGACATATTGTCCAGCAGAACCGCGTCGACTCCCAGCGCAAGCGCGATGTCGAGCTGTTCCAGCGTGTCGACCTCGACCTCGATTTTCACCATGTGGCCTGCGGCGGCGATCGCCCGCTCGATTGCCGTGCGGATGCCCCCGGCGATCGCGATGTGGTTATCCTTGATCAGCACGGCGTCGTCGAGCCCGAAGCGGTGATTGGCGCCGCCGCCGACGCGTACGGCGTATTTCTCCAGCGCGCGCAGCCCGGGCGTCGTCTTTCGTGTGCACACGATCCTCGCCCTGTAGCTCCGCACGGCATCGACAATCGCCGCAGCGGCAGTGGCAATGCCGCTTAGGTGGCACAGGAAATTGAGTGCCGTGCGCTCGGCCGTGAGCAGGCCTCGCGCCGGTCCGCATAGCTTCGCGATGGTCTCGCCGGCCGCGACATCGCTACCGTCAGGGCGCCAGATGTTCATGTCGATCGCAGGCTCCACGAGCAGGAAGGCGAACGCGACCAGATCGAGCCCGGCAACGACACCCGCCTGCCGCGCCTTGAGCACCAAAGTGGCCGTGCAATCATGGGGGATCACCGCATCGCTGGTTAGGTCGCCGCATCTGCCCAGGTCTTCCAGAAGGGCGCTGCGCACGATCGGTTCGATCAGGGTCGAGGGAAGGGGCGAGAATGATTTCATGTCAGGTGCTCCGTCTCGGTCCGCCAGCTGAGTGCGCCCGCAGCCTGCATTGCGCTGCGCAGTGTCAGCCGTGACGGGCGCGCGTCTGCATCGCGCCCGGGGAAATCGGACCGGTAGTGCGAACCGCGGCTCTCTTCGCGCCGCAGCGCCGCTATGGCGATCATCAGTGCGACCAAGGCTGGATCTGACGCAGCCGTGTTGTGAACTGCGACCGGCAGCAGGGTCGCTACCGCCTCGCGCAGCGTCTCGCCATCCCGGATGATGCCGAGTGCAGCGGAGATGACCGGGCGGATGCAGGAAGCATCTGGCCGTGGAGGCACAAATGTGGAACATACGCGCCGTCGCCGTGTATCCAATGCGCCCGCAACGCTTTCAGCAACCCAGCTTGCGGTGACCGCCGCTTCGGTAAGCGAGTTGCTGGCGAGGCGGTTGGCGCCGTGCAGTCCGGTGCATGCGACCTCGCCGCATGCCCACAATCCCTCGACGGAGCTGCGGCCGGCGCCGTCCACAGCAACGCCGCCCATGTGATAATGTGCTGCCGGGCGAACGGGGATCGGGTCGGTCGCGGGATCGACGCCTTCCTCCCGGCACAAATGGGCGATGGCCGGAAAGCGCTGGCCAAATCTGGGGCCGAGACATTCCCGGGCGTCCAGGAACACGCGGTGTCCGACAGCAAGCTGGTGCCAAACCGCACGCGCAACCACGTCGCGAGGCGCAAGCTCGCCGCCAGGCGTTTCAGCGAGGAAGCGCTCTCCTCTCTCGTCGATCAGCACCGCGCCTTCGCCGCGCACCGCCTCGCTCACCAGCGGCATCGGCCGGCGCGGACCCGCGAGCGCGGTGGGGTGGAACTGCACGAATTCCAGGTCGGCGAGCTCCGCCCCGGCACAGGCGGCGAGCGCCAGGCCGTGCCCGCACGAGCCAAGCGGGTTCGTCGTATCGCAAAACAGCCCGCCGATGCCGCCGGTCGCCAGCACGGCGCGGCGCGTTGGCAAGGCGACTGCGTCCTTGCACCCGGCCGCGAGCACGCCGACGATCGCCCCGTCTTCCACGATCAGCCGGCGAGCCTCCATGTTTTCCAGGATGGTGATCGAGGCTGTGCGCCGCACCGCGGCGATCAGCGCGCGGACCAGCTCGCTACCCGTGGCGTCGCCGGCGGCATGCACGATCCGCCGATGGGAGTGCGCCGCCTCGAGGCCGAGCCGCAACGGGCCGTCAGGGTGGCGGTCGAAGGTGACGCCGAAGCGCTCGAGGGTCTTGATCGCTTTGGGTGCAGCTCGGACCACTCGCCGCACCGTCGCCTCGTCGCAAAGCCCGTCGCCGGCCGCGAGTGTGTCGCAAAGGTGAAGTTCCGGTCCGTCGTAGCGGCCGAGGCTTGCCGCAAGACCGCCCTGGGCGAGCTCGCTGCAGGCTCCGGTTCCCAGCAGGGCATTGGACAGAAGCACGACCGGTTCCGGCGCCAGATGAAGCGCGGTCATCAGTCCGGCAATGCCGCCGCCGATGATCACCGGCCGGCCTCCGAGATCTCGGATGTCCATATTCATACGGCTAGCATCCGCTCGACCGCCAGCCGCGCGCGCCCGGCAATCCCGGGCTCGATGGTCACTATATGGCAGTTCTGCTCGAGCGCCGTACGGATGTTGGCGAGCGTTATCCGCTTCATATGCGGGCACAAATTGCAGGGCCGGATGAACTCGACCTCGGGATGCTCGACCGCGACATTGTCGCTCATCGAGCACTCCGTCATCAGAACGACACGCGGCGGCTTCTGCCGTCCGACATAATCGGACATGGCGGCGGTCGAGCCGGAAAAATCGGCCTCGGCCACCACTTCGGGCGGACATTCCGGATGCGCCAGTACCGTCACGCCGGGATGGTCCTCGCGCAACTGGCGGATATCGGCGGGCGTGAAGCGCTCATGCACTTCGCAATGGCCTTTCCAGGCGATGATCTGCACGTCGGTCTGGGTGGCGATGTTCTGGGCCAGATATTCGTCCGGCAGCATGATCACCTGGGGAACGCCAAGGGACTCGACGACGGCCTTCGCATTGCCGGACGTACAGCAGATGTCGGACTCGGCTTTTACCTCGGCCGACGTGTTGACATAGGTAACGACCGGCACACGCGGATAGCGCTGCCGCAGCAGCCTGATGTCCTCGGCGGTAATCGAGTCCGCCAACGAACAGCCTGCCCGCAGGTCAGGAATGAGCACCGTCTTTTGCGGATTGAGCAGCTTCGCCGTCTCGGCCATGAAATGCACGCCGGCGAGCACGATGACATCGGCTTCGACTGCCATCGCCTTGCGGGCAAGCGCCAGGCTGTCGCCGACGATGTCGGCGACGCAGTGGAAAATCTCCGGCGTCTGGTAGTTGTGCGCCAGGATGACGGCATTGCGCTGCCGCTTCAGCGCCAGAATTGCCTCGATGTCGTCCAGAAAGGTCGGCCATTCGATCGCGGGGATGACGCGCCGAACGCGGTCGTACAGGGACGCGCCCGAAGGCAGGACGACGCTCATCGAGCCTCCGGTTATAGTCTACATGATTATAAGGCCTATATATTCGTTGTGACTATAAGCAATGTCAAGCCCGGGTGAGCGGCAATTTTGTCCCGGCCACAGGCCTCTCGTCGACAATGGCGTGGCGGAAGCGATAGAGCTGCGCCGGCCGGCCCCCCGTTTCGGCGGTCGTCTCCCCAGTCTTCTCAACGAGCTCCTGTTGCTCGATGAGCCGTCGAAAGTTCGGCTTGTTGATGAGCCTGCCGGAGAGCGCCTCCACGGTTCGCTGCAGCTGCAAAAGTGTGAAAACCGGCGGCATCAGCTCGAAGACGACGGGCCGGTATTTGATCTTGGAGCGCAGCCGCGCGATACCGGTAGCCACGATGCGGCGGTGATCGGCGACCATGGACTTGCCGGCCACCAGCGGAGGCGGCGTCGCGTCCCGTCCGATTCCGGCCTCTTGGACCAAGCCTGCCTCGTAGACCAACTCATAGCGTTGAAGCGTGAGTTCCTCGTTCCAATGGCGGTCGTCGAAGCCGAACGCGATCGCCGCCCGCTGCCGGCGTTCGCGTCGCGTGGCGGCTTCGCTGGCGCCGTCTGCCCATTCAATCAGGCGCGGTCGCAGAACATCCAGCACCACCGGCGGCGTGCCGGAGCGGTGGTCCTCCCATGGAAAATATTCATACCAACTTTGCCAGCCGCACTTGGGCGAGCCCGCAGCCTGTTCCTTGCGGGTCAATGCGAGATAACTGATGGAGATGACGCGCTGCTGGCGCTCGGCGCCGATGCGGTCCCGATCGGCGAAGGTATAGAGTTGCTCAATGTACCCCAGCGGATGGCCGGTCTGCTGCTCGACCCACCCCCTCAAACCGGATTGCGGCGATCGGTGCTCAAGCGCAAATGGTCCGGACGGCAGGGTGTCCGCCTGCCCGATGGTGAGGACACAGGGTTCACTGTCATTTACGGCGACGACAATGGCGATCAGGTCCACTTTGACTTCGTCAGCCTTGACGGCGGCTCTGTCTTTCCTGGTTCCTGTTGCCTGATGGTCCATGTTCGCGAAAGTGGTTGGCCCAGCCTTGGGGCGCCTGAATCGATTTAGTGTAAGCGTGGCTGCCTGCACGTCAACACAGTACAGCTGTACGGCCATTTTTTTAGCTCTTCGCACTTGCACAAAAGTGTGCCAAACGCGACACCCGCGGTGGGTAACGCAGGGGAAGGAGGGATGGGGTGAGCGCAGCTGGTGTTACAAAGGCAATTACACCGCCGCATATTCGCTTGCGGAAAGGCCAGACTCCCCTTGTCTGCCTGACGGCATATGCCACGCCGATCGCGAAGCTGGTTGATCGACACTGCGACATCGTTCTCGTGGGCGACAGCGTAGGCATGGTGCTGCACGGCCTGCCCTCGACGCTGGGCGTCACCCTCGAGATGATGATCATGCACGGCAAGGCTGTGCGGCGCGGGCTCGAGCGGGCGCTCCTGGTCGTCGATCTGCCGTTCGGCTCGTACGAGGAGGGGCCGGAGCAGGCGTTCCGCAACGCTGCGCGCCTGGTGGCAGAGGCTGGTTGTGCAGCGGTGAAGCTCGAGGGCGGCGAGCAGATGGCACCAACCATCCGCTTCCTGACGGCACGGGGCGTTCCGGTGATGGCGCATGTCGGCTTGACCCCGCAGGCGGTAAACACATTCGGCGGCTATCGCGTGCAGGGGCGGGGAGATGATGCGGAGCGGGTCAGGCGCGACGCCAACGCGGTCACGGAGGCCGGCGCTTTTTCCGTGGTGCTGGAGAAAGTGCCCGAGCCGCTTGCACGGCGCATCACTGAAGAGATCGCCATCCCCACAATCGGCATCGGCGCCTCGCCAGCCTGCGACGGCCAGATTCTGGTGGTCGACGACATTCTGGGCATGTTCACCGACTTTCGACCGAAATTCGTCAAGCGCTATGCCGAACTAGGCTCAGAGGCCGAGGCGGCGATTGCCGCTTACGCCGACGATGTGAGGGAACGGCGCTTTCCGGCGGCCGAACATGTCTACGCCATCGCGTCGAAGGTCGGAGACGTCGCATGAGCGTGCCGATCGTTCGAACCGTTGCCGAGCTTCGCACCGTTGTTGCAGGGTGGCGCCGCTCGGGCGCAAGTGTCGCAGTGGTGCCGACTATGGGGGCCTTGCATGAAGGACATCTGAGCCTCGTGCGTGCAGCGCTTCAGCAGGCCGATCGGGTAATCGTGACGCTGTTCGTCAACCCCAAGCAGTTCAACAGTGCCGCCGACCTTGCCGCCTATCCCCGGACGGAAAACCAAGATGCGGCAAAGCTCGCGCCGCTGGGCGCACACCTGCTTTATGTGCCGGATGCCGAGGAGATGTACCCTGCGGGCTTCGCTACGACTGTTTCGGTGGCCGCTATCGGCGACGGCCTGTGCGGCGCATTTCGGCCGGGCCATTTCGATGGCGTGGCGACCGTGGTTGCCAAGCTCTTCTTGCAAACCGGCGGTGATTTCGCCTTTTTCGGCGAAAAGGATTTCCAGCAGCTTCAGCTTGTCAGGCGCCTGGTCCAGGATCTGGATATTCCAATCACCATTGTCCCCTGTCCGACAGTCCGCGAAGCCGATGGTCTCGCTCTATCGTCGCGCAATGCCCGGATCTCGCCACTCGAGCGCGCCGTTGCCCCAAGGCTCGCATCGGTCCTGCTCGAAGCGGCCGATCGGCTTGCGCGCGGCTCTTCCGTCCTGCCAACGCTTGCCGAAGCGCGCGCAGCAATCGTGTCGGCAGGCTATCGCGAGGTCGAATACCTGGAGCTTCGCGGCGAGGCAGATTTGCAACCGATGACAAACGTTGACCGACCGGCGCGCTTGCTTGTCGCGGCGTGGCTCGGCGACACACGGCTCATCGACAACGTCAGAACATCACCGGTTGGTTCAACAAATTAACGAGGTTGTCGCATTGAGTCACGCTCCGCAAGCAGAGGTAGGAAAGCAATGGCGGCGATGAAGGCGACAATATCCTACAAGCTTTATCGGAGCGCGACCGTTTAAACACAGGACTCTGCCTGGCATCGAGCGACATTCACGGAGGTTACACAAAACGCACATGCATCGCGTGTTTGAGAACTTCGTCGAGCAACTCTCTGCAAGTGTTGATGCCGCCGATCTCCGTGAGGCAATGGCGTCCGCCGCCGCCGGCTTCGACTTTCCGCTCTTCGCTTATTTTACTTACCCCTCGGCCTCCGGCGACGCGCCGCGCCTGATCTCGAACTATCCTTCATCCTGGACATCACGGTATGTGCAGCAGCGGTACGACAGCCTTGATCCGGTCATCCTGCGCGGGCTGCAAGGCTGGGATACCTTTGATTGGGGTGTAGATCGCGCCCGGCAGTGTTTGCCTACGTCGCAGCAGCAAATTCTGGAGAGTGCAGCTCAGTTTGGCATCCGCGGCGGATTGACGATGTCCATGCACGATCATCGCGGCCGGTTTGCTGCGCTGACCTTTGCTTCCGACGAATCCCATCCGTCGCTTTTGCGGTCACTGACCCGTTATGAAAAAGCGCTGCAGCTGGTGGCGATCAACTTTCACATTCATGTCCGGCGCAGGCTCGCCGACGATCGCGTGGTGGATGGTGTAACGCTCACCCCGCGAGAGTTCGAATGTCTGAAATGGACGGCGCGCGGCAAGTCGGCCTGGGACGTCAGTCAGATCCTCGGCGTCTCAAAGCGCACAGTGACCTTCCATCTGGAAAACGCCAAGGCAAAGCTTGGCGTGCGAACGGTCAACCAGGCCGTCGCGCGGCTGGATGCGTCCGGCCAGGCGAGATCGTGATCCTTCCGCCAGGATAGCTGTAAACGTCTACAGGCTGCATCACCATCTGCTTTGCCCTTCGATGGCGGGAACACATCCCGCACGGAGGCGACCATGATGCAGTTGATAACACCGGACCTTTACGGGGAGTTCGCAAGCGAGCTCAAAGAGATGCACGGGCTCAGATATCGGGTGTTCAAGGAAAGGCTCGATTGGGAAGTTCAGACCGAGAACGACATCGAGACCGACGCATTTGATGGCTTCAGGCCGGTCTATCTGCTTCTCAAGGGATCCGATTGGCGAATTCGCGGTTGCGTGCGTCTTTTGCCCAGCACCGGGCCCACAATGTTGCGCGATACGTTCCCGGTACTGCTGGGTGCTGACGTTGCGCCCTCGACTGCCGACATATGGGAGAGCAGTCGTTTCGCGCTCGATCTCCCTCCCTCAGCGCCCAAGGCAGCGGGCGGGCTGGCCCAGGCAACCTACGAGCTCTTCGCCGGCATGATCGAGTTCGGCTTGGCCAACGATCTCACCCGGATAGTAACGGTGACCGATACGCGCATGGAACGGATCCTTCGCCTCGCAAGGTGGCCATTGTCGCGCATCGGACAGCCGATGCGCGTCGGCAAAACGGAGGCGGTGGCCGGGTTTCTCGAGATTTCCCACGCGAGCCTTTTGCGCGTCCGGAGCAGGGGACGTCTGAGCGGACCGGTACTGTGGCAACCGGTTCTAGGCCCGTCGGCATAGCGCCATTGGGGACACCTGAGCCGTGACGGATGCTGGTCTGCCCAAGGAAGCGACGGTCGGTCTTGTATGCTGGCCGGACTGGCGTCGTCATGAAGCTTACCACTACGCCAGACGATTGCCACGCACTGCCTGGGCCTGGGAGTTTCTTCGGCGCAATCCGCAATTCCAGCGCGACCACGCCAAGATTGCACCCCCCGCCTGCATTGTCAGAACTCGCGCCGATACGAAGATAATCGAGCTGACGACAGGATCATCTTTGCTCAGGCAATGGAGCCTCCTTTTTCGCGGACGCGCCACAATCGGACGCCATGTCGGCAAGGGTTTTTTGGGATCCGAGGGACTGCGCCCATGTTCTACGAGCGACCGCGGAGCCGGGTGGGTTCGACCACGATTTTGAACCGCTTGATCTGTCTTCGCTCACATGCGGCAAGGACATCCTGCTGACACCTGTCGGCGTGCAGCACGTGCTGCTGAGGGAGGACTGTCGGAGTCTGCAGATCGCCGTTTCCGGTGCCTCCGTTCTCCGTCCGTTGCGGCTATATGTCGACGCAATCGTGCCGCCGCGGCACCTGAAGTTCCATGTCGCTGCCCTTCGGTTCCTGAATGACATCAATGGTTGCGGCCGCCTGGCAGCTGCTTGCCTTCCGCCGGAACCTCGCGGAGGGCGTCTGGGTATCGTGCTCCAGGCTTTGGATGGCTCGCTTGCCGGCGCATCCGATCGCCATTGCCCTGTTCGGGAGACGGCGTGTCGAAGAAGATTGGTCTCATCCAGGCAACCATCTTCGCGACCAGGTGCGTCGCGCCATCCAACGTGGCCGCTACCTGATGGGCGGCGGCTACAGACAGTTCCTGGTGTAATTGTCGTGACAGTTAGTTAATGGCTTATCGAAAACGTGCCGGGATCCGACTGCGTTTGGTGAGACTGGACCATTGTGCATTGCACAATACCTGACGCGCGGTTAATCCTTCCGTGCCGGGAACAGGTTTTGCGGGACGAGCACTGAGAGCCAATGCTTCGTTGATAGTGCATTCATACCCCGAGGACCTAACTAGATGACCGATATGAACCCCGACAAAGCCAGCGCTGCAAGCCTTGAGGCGATCGCGCGAAACGGCAGCATGCTGCATTCGCATCGCTGTACGCATCCACACCTATCTCTCGGATCTTCGCTAGAATCCGGCATGGCTGCCGATGTTCATGTTGGCGCGAACCATGCCGGCACGGAGATTTGCACTGGCGTGGTGCAAAGCCGATCCTAAAATCGCAAAGAGCCCAGGACACGATGTTCGCTGGCGTCAACCGCCACGACATTGTCGACGCACTACGATCGGATGGGCTTTTTTCCGGTCTCGTCCTGCCAAAAATGGTGTCTGAAGATGTAGCCGCATTCGCCAAGTGCACACCTTGCTTCGGCAATTTCGACCGCCGCCTCGAATTCATGCCGACAGAGCGTGCGCAGGCTGAGGCCCGCTTCGGCCGTCCCTGCTCAGCGGCCACTATTTCGAGCGCATTCTTGGCTGCAATGCGGCACTCGCCATCCAAAACGATCCGTTGCTCATGGATATTGCCGCGCACTATCTCGGCGGCCAGGCGAAGCTGATCACAACTCGTGTCTGGTGGAGTTTCCCGACCGGCCAGGCCTCCGACGCGGACAAGAACCTGACTTCGCTTGGCAAATACCACTTCGACCTGGACGAGTGGCGGATGCTGAAGTTCTTCTTCTACCTGATGCCGGTCGAGGCGCCGGCCCCCATGTCTATGTCCGCGGCAGCCATAACCGCCGCGCCCTCAAACACCAACTGACGCTTCTCGTCGGCCATCCCGCGCAAGAGGTTCTGGACGTCTACGGCGAGCAGAGCCCGGTCACGCTGACCGGGGAGGCCGGTCTCGGTTTCGTCGAGGATCCGTTCGGCTTCCATATGGGTACGGTGCCGGCGCACAGGCCACGGCTGATGATGGAAGTCGGCTTCGGCGTTTCTCCTCCTCGCGCCGCCGCTTCCATGGCGAACCTGTGATCCGCTGATTTCGAAAAGTCCCGAAACAGCCTCCCATGATCGTGGGCCTTGTGAGGCAGCTGAGGCTATCGGCCCAGTCTCTTCGGCGCCCAAGCGGTTGTCTGCAAAGTTCGATTGGCTGGCGCTATGGGTCTCGCCATGGCGCCAGCCAGCGCATCTACCTGTTCGAATCAAGGTGAGATGGCGCCGATTTCAGGGGACCGGCTGAGCTGCCAAACTTGAATGAATCCATCGGTCCTCAGCTTTGTTGCAGGGCTGATTAGGCTATTATGCTGCTGTGCAATAGGCCATTGAAACCGTCGCTGGACGCGCTCTGTGGCCTGCGCCAACGAACCCCGTTGATCTCGGTTTCGGCCATGCCGACGAACAGCGCACGGATAGATGCCTTCGCGGGCTAAGCTCTGCCGGCGAAACAAAGGGCGGTAGGCAATCAAGGCACTTGATCAGCGGCGACGACGACGATCTGGATCAGGGCGCGTCTCGGTCTATCCATGGGGTGGATGGTATGCATCCTTACAATCGATTGTACCAATATTTCGGAATGCTACTACAAGATCCTGAATCACAGCGGGCCGGGTGGGTGTCCTCCTCGGGACTACTGCGTGGGTTGAAGCTGCCGGGAAGAATGCGGAGACAAACATGTGCGGGATTGTTGGCATCGTTGGGCAACAGCCGGTGTCGGACCGGTTGGTCGACGCGTTGAAGCGTCTGGAATATCGCGGCTATGATTCGGCCGGCGTTGCAACGATCACCGAGGGCGCCTTGCACCGCCGGCGCGCCGAGGGCAAGCTCGTCAATCTGGAGACGAGACTGAAGGAAGAGCCGCTGAGCGGCAACATCGGAATCGGCCACACGCGTTGGGCAACCCATGGAGCATCAACCGAACGCAATGCGCACCCGCACTTTACCGACGGCGTCGCCGTCGTCCATAACGGCATCATCGAGAATTTCACCGAGCTGAAGGACGAATTGGCGGCGGCGGGAGCCGAGTTCCAGACCGACACCGACACCGAGGTCATCGCGCATCTCTTGGCAAGACACCGCCGGGAGGGCATGAGCCGGCGAGAAGCAACAGCTGCCATGCTGAAACGCGTTAGGGGTGCCTACGCGCTTGCCATCCTCTTTGAGGATGATCCGTCGACTATCATGGCGGCGCGCAACGGACCGCCGCTGGCGATCGGTTATGGCGACGACGAGATGTTCCTGGGCTCCGACGCGATCGCGCTAGCTCCCTTCACCAATGAAGTTACCTATCTCATCGACGGCGACTGGGCCGAAATCGGCAAGACGGGCGCCCATATCTTCGATTTCGACGGCTATCCCGTCAAGCGTCCGCGCCAGACCTCCATGGCCGCGGCCTATGTTGCTAACAAGGGCAACCATCGCCACTTCATGGAGAAGGAAATCTACGAGCAGCCCGAGGTCATCGCCCGCACGCTCGGTCATTATATCAACTTCATCGAGAATCGCGCCGACATGGTTTCTGGCATCGATTTCGCCAGGATCCCGAGCCTGGCGATCTCAGCCTGCGGCACGGCCTATCTCGCCGGACTGATCGGAAAATACTGGTTCGAGCGCTATGCGCGCCTGCCGGTCGAAATCGACGTCGCGTCCGAATTCCGCTACCGCGAGATCCCGTTGTCGCCGCAGTCGGCGGCTCTTTTCATTTCTCAGTCTGGTGAAACGGCCGATACGCTCGCATCGCTCAGGTACTGCAAGGAGCTTGGGCTGAAAATTGGCGCCGTCGTCAATGCCCGCGAATCGACCATCGCTCGGCAGGCCGATGCGGTCTTTCCGATCCATGCCGGACCGGAGATTGGGGTCGCCTCCACCAAGGCTTTCACCTGCCAGCTTGCCGTTCTTGCGGCACTCGCCATCGGCGCCGCCAGGGCTCGCGGAACCGTAACCGAAGACGAGTTGCAGGCGCTTGCCAGGAGCCTCGCCGAAGTGCCGCGCGTCATGGGCCAGGTACTCGACAGCATCCAGCCGGAGATCGAGCTCCTGTCGCGCGAACTGTCAAAGTGTCATCACGTCCTGTATCTCGGCCGTGGCACCAGTTTCCCGCTGGCGATGGAAGGTGCGCTGAAGCTCAAGGAGATTTCCTACATCCACGCCGAGGGCTATGCGGCGGGTGAATTGAAGCACGGTCCGATCGCACTGATAGACGAGAACATGCCAGTGATCGTCATCGCGCCGCATGATCGCTTTTTCGACAAGACCGCCTCCAACATGCAGGAAGTGGCTGCCCGTGGAGGGCGGATTATCCTCATCACCGATGAAAAGGGGGCCGCCGCATCGAAACTCGACACCATGCACACGATCGTGCTGCCGGCCGTCGACGAGATTATCGCGCCAATGATCTTCTCGCTGCCGATACAGCTTCTTGCCTACCACACGGCGCTCTTCATGGGCACAGATGTCGACCAGCCGCGCAATCTCGCAAAATCGGTCACCGTCGAATGACTGTGACGCTTTTATAGGTGGCGATGCTCCTCCATCCGGAAGCGCCAACACCTTAACCCGCCCTTTAATGATGGGGCCGAATCCTGTTTAGACTGCCGGCTTCGAATGGGAACGATGGCTGGCATGGTCGGAGTTCGCAGCAGGTCATCGCCCGAAAGCGGATTGAACCAGACCACAGGAGGACCAAGCCAATTCTTACTCAAACCTACCCTAGTGATTTCGCGCCATCCGATACTCTGGGGGGACGTATTTCGTTCGCTCGCGAGGTCACCAAACTTACAATGGCGCAGGCCGCACGCCGACTTGGCGTCCAGACGGCATGCTGGAAAGCATGGGAATGCGACCGCGCCGCGCCGCAATCCAATCGCCTTGCCATGATGGCGGGCATCTTGGCTGTGAGTCCCTCATGGCTATTGTCGGGAATAGGCGCCGGTTCACTAGAGCTGGAGGCGAACGACGGTGCCGCCCTGCTGCGAGAGCTGCAAGTCGCCTCTGCTAACGCTGTGGCTTCGCAAAAACGTGTGCAACAAATCGTTGCGTTACTGGGTCGGTTCCGGTAGCCGGCGGAAAAACACTCTAAGCGTATTAGACTCGTAAAAGGCGTGGGTGGCGGCGGAAATTGGTCGAAGGTATCAGCGTCCGCGAGGCTGGGTGGACGGTGCCGCGAATAGCCACTGGACGCGGGGGTTGGGGGAGTTCGAGTTGCTGCTCAAGAAGGCCTCGGCGAGAATGAGTCGCGTGGGATCGTAGGACGAAGGCGGTCCAGTCGATCAGGCCATCTCAGGGCATGCAGGTTGTTGGAACTTGATCAGAAGCAAGTGAGCCGCCATATTCCGACCCGGCTGCCAATATCAGGTGGCCCATTCCATGGATGACGCCGGTCCGGCCGGATCGACGTCCTTTTTTTGATTTGCTGGGTGCGTCAGGTCGGGAGGAAATCTCCCGACTTATCAGGCGCTCCTTCTGTTCTTGGAGGTGTCTATGAAGGATTCGCGCATTCCCGAGCCAGTCTCGACGGCTATGTCACAGGGAACCCACATCATCCGCGCTTTTCGCGAGCACCTTGGATATTCGATCGAGGACCTCGCGGTGGCGTCCGGGCTTGCCGCTGATGAAATCCAAAACATCGAGTCGGGTCTGAGGTACAACAAGGGCTATCGGGATCGGATAGCAAAATCGCTGTCCATACCTGTGGGAATTCTTGAGGCAGAGTCGGACATATCGGTCGCTGCGTGATCAGTCGGATAATCTGCAAATGAGTGGAAGATACGCTACCTTGCGATGTGTAGTTTACGACTGATAGACGACGCTTAATTCCGTTGGACGCGAATGCCTTCTGGCGCAGTACCGCCAAGAGAATTCTCGTCCTACTGTCCGAACCAGGAATTGCATCCGGGCTCGCCGAAAAGGAAGTCGGAACGCTTCTCCATGATGTCTTAAGGAATATAGCCACCCGGAGCGCTGCGATACTTGCACGATAGCATCGGCTCGCGGCGGAGGATTGAGCTCGTGCTGGTTGGAAGGCGGTACCGGCTGGGGCAGGCCGGCGAGCGACCCACTACATTGGGCAGGAACGGCCGACATGGCCGGCATCGCGCGCCGCGCTGACAAGAGCACAGCGGGCACCCAGACGCTGCCGGGTTGACTATGGGTGTCGGAACCGCGAGAAGGGGCAGCTCTTCATGAGTGGCGTGCGCCGGCAATCTAACCCCAAGCCCCCCGCCCAGGTTGCCGGCGCGCTTCTAGAAACGTCGAGGTAGGCCGCAACTAACGCCTCCTTGTCCGACACGCGTCGATCAGATCCCGAGCAGCCAGCTAGTGTTCGACCTTCGCTTGCGCCTCTGCCCTGGCGCCTGAGGCCTTGCGCTTCCTCCAACGAGCTAGGCCGATCACCGGTGAGAGGACCGGAAGCACCTCCCTTCTAGAGGGCAGGGCGGCTTGCGTCGCCCCTGTTGTCACTATTCTTCGCTTTGGTCGGCGTTTTCGTTGGCTTCGGAAGCGGGACATTCGACTTTGCAGGCCATCGTGGTCGATCGTCACGCGGTCGAGTTCGGCGGCACGATGGGACGACAGCGGCCGCGGGAAGCTCCATTTGCATGAGGGGGCTCCTGTCTTCAAATACTTGATGAATTTGCGCTTTGCGTAACCTGTGTGCATGTCGCTCGACGCTAGGCGGAGACCTCGGTCTAAAAGATCGCGCATCGATGCAACGCCTGCTTTGATCGCCATCGTCGCGGCCATTGCTTTGCCGCGATCGCCAGAGCCGTTTTCGAGCACGACAATCCTGCGGGCGGTGTCGGCAACCATGCCGCATGCGAAAAATCCACAGATGGTTCTAGCCAAATGCTAGCTGCCCAGCATATGTCCGGCATTTCGCAAGGCCCCTAGGAAGAGACTGGCGTGGCCGTTGGCATCGATCTTGGCCTGCATCGACAGAGGCATGTTGTTCCAGTTTTCCAATGGCGCAACGAAACGTAAGAAACTATCATTGACCATGCAATGGCGGGTAACAAGGCCCTGTCTATCCAATGCCAGCACGCCGGTCTGGCCGCCCTGATATCGGATGGCTGCGACCCGCTGGACCTCCGGGTCACCGTCGACCCGCACGTCGAAAAGCAGGATACCGCGGCTCCTGGTGGCTACCTCCGCGGCTTTTTCAGCGAAGCTTAAGGAGAGCGAGCGGACGCTTTCGACCGCCATCTGGAAAACCATCAAATCCAGTTCATCCACTGCCATAGCGTAACTGCGCGCGACGCAGGGCTGATTGCAATCGACGCACACGGCTTGTTCACAGATGTCGGTTCACGATCGATTCACCGCGCGGGCCACACGCCGGCACGTCAGCGCTGGAAACTCGTCCCTGTTCACTTCACAAAATGGATTTCCTGAAGTACTGGGAGCGCAGAGAAATCTCCGGTCGCAGCCTACCCGGTTAAAACAAGGACCCAACGATGAAGACTCTCGTCGTCTGCTCCGGCGGATTGGACTCCGTTACTCTTGCTCACAAGGTGGCAGCGAAGCACCAGCTCGCCAGCCTGCTATCTTTCGATTACGGCCAACGGCACAGGAAGGAATTAGTCTTCGCCGCCCTTTGCGCGGAGCGATTGAACGTGCAACACCGCATCATCGATATCCGCGACATCGGCCGCGGCCTTTCCGGCTCCGCGCTGACCGACAATGTGGACGTGCCCGACGGCCACTATGCCGAGGACAAGATGAAGATCACGGTGGTGGCCAACCGGAACGCTATTATGTTGGCAATCGCCTTTGGCCTCGCCGCCGCACAAAAAGCCGACGCGGTGGCGACAGCTGTGCATGGTGGGGATCATTTCATCTATCCCGATTGCCGGCCAGCCTTCATCGACGCCTTCCAGATGATGCAAGAGCGCGCGCTCGACGGCTACGCGAACATTCGCCTTTATGCGCCCTATGTGAATCTCACGAAGACGGACATTGTTAGGGATGGAGCAACATACGGCACGCCATTTGCGCAGACCTGGTCCTGCTACAAGGGCGCCGAGCGTCACTGCGGGCGGTGCGGGACCTGCGTCGAGCGGCGCGAGGCGTTTCATCTCGCGGCGCACCCAGACCCCACGCACTACGAGGACTCCGGCTTCTGGCTCGATGCACTGCGCAGGAGGAACGTGTAATGTTCCGCATCACCAAGGAATTCCACTTCTCGGCCTCGCATCAGCTCACCGCGTTGCCGCCCGAACACCAATGTGCGCGCCTGCACGGGCATAACTACATTGTCATAGCAGAGCTTTCGGCGAAGGAACTGAACGAGCACGGCTTTGTGCGCGACTATCATGATTTGGCGCCGCTCAAACGCTATATCGACGAGAGCTTCGACCACCGACATCTCAACGATGTGCTCGGGCATGAGCAAGTCACGGCGGAATATCTGGCCAGACATTTCTACGAATGGTGCAAGGCACGCCTGCCCGAAACCTCGGCCGTGCGGGTGAGCGAAACACCGAAAACCTGGGCGGAATACCGGCCATGACCGATACGCATCCCGCAATTCGCGTGAGCGAGATTTTCGGGCCGACGATCCAGGGCGAGGGCGTGCTCATCGGCTTGCCGACGGTCTTCATCAGAACCGGCGGGTGTGACTATCGCTGTTCCTGGTGCGACAGTCTCCATGCGGTCGACAATCAATTCCGCCATGAATGGGAGATGATGTCTATCGACGCGGTGTGGCAAAACGTCGTTGCGCTTTCCGGTGGCCGCCCGGTGATGGTAACGCTGTCAGGCGGCAATCCGGCCATTCAGCCGCTCGGTTCGCTCATGGAGCGAGGTCATGGGGAAGGTTACCGTTTTGCGCTGGAGACCCAAGGTTCGGTGGTCAAGGACTGGTTTGCCGACCTTGACGTGCTTGTCCTCAGCCCAAAGCCGCCGTCTAGCCAGATGACGACCGATTGGGCCGCTATCGAGGCGTGCGTCGAAGCGGCGCAGGAGAAGCCGCAAGTGGTGCTCAAGCTCGTTGTTTTCGATGAGAGTGACTACGCCTATGCGAAAGACGCTGCCGCGAGATTTCCGCGGCTTCCGGTCTACCTGCAACCCGGCAATCACACGCCACCCCGTCCTGGCAAAGAAGACGCGTGTGTCGATCTGGACGGAATCATGAAACGCATGCAGTGGCTGGTTGAAAAGGTAACCCGCGACAGGTGGTTCGAAGCCCGCGTGCTGCCGCAGCTGCACCTTATACTCTGGGGCAACAAGCGGGGCGTCTAGCCTGCGCCCGTTTTCACTGGAAACCCGGCTACAATCTTCGGCTTGACGGCTTGGCCCTCATTTGACCGGCGCTGTCGGGGTACTTGCGGACTTATGGACCGGCACTAAGAGCGTGGCCAGTCTTCGGTGTCACAAGAGGAGATGCCCTGATCCACATCAGGGCATCTCCTCTGCGGCATCTTATATGGTTCCATCGTTCGCGAGACGGACTCCCGGGCGCGCCGTTGAAACGATCGTCCTCGCGCCGGCGGCTTTGTGGGAGTTCTACCGTAAAGCGAGTTGCCGACGGTGTCACTAGGCGCCCCGGCTGAGGGGGTGAATGCGGCTTACGGCACAACGACTTTCCCGCCTCGGCTTCTTCGAAATGTGCTGGCTCGAGTCCAATGAAATTCGATGTCGTATCCGACCGGAGAGTGCCGGTGATTCTACGACGAGGAGACGGCTTTATGGAGACAGGGATGGGGGACGAGTACAAACTGCGGCTCAATAAATTAAGGCGCTTGATCGAACACAAGGAGTTTGATGCTGCGTTGATAACCTCCACAGACAGCATCTTTTATCTCACCGGTTTTCGCTGTCAGCCATTCGAGCGCCCATTTTTCCTCATTGTCCGCCCCGAGGGCGATCTCGTCATTGTGACGCCCCGGCTCGAGGCCGAGAACATCGCCACCATCCCGCTGGAGCATCGGACCTTGGAATACGCCGAGTACCCGGCGCGTGAGGGCGAAACCTATCTCGATGCGCTTGCAGAGGTAATTGGGGGGCATGATGTGATCGCAGTGGAGCCTTCCATGCCTGCGGCACTCCTGCAAGCGCTCGATCATTTTTCGCCGATGGTCGAGCCGCTGGTGGAGCGCTTGCGACTGGTCAAGTCGCCCTACGAGATCAGTCGGATGGAACGGGCTGCGCACTTCTCTGATCTCGGCCTGCGGATGATATTGGATGCGGCGCGGATCGCGCCTCCATTCAGGGCGGCTATGACCGGATCCCGGAGCTTCGCAAGGCCATTGTCGAGGGCGAGGGAAAATTCGACCAGTAGACCAGTTCGATCTGGCTCGGCGTCTGGGCGGCACCTTTCAGCGCCCAGCCGCATCGCTTTCCGGAGCCGACGGACATATTTGGCGAAGGTCCCAATGTCGGCTTGTCGTTTCTTCGGGTGAACGGCTATTCGGCGGAGACCGAGCGGACCTTCTTCCTGCACCGCCCCTCGGCCGAGCAAGCCGCAGTCTTTGCGACGATGCTCGCGGCCCGTAACATCGCCTACGACATACTTCGGCCCGGCGTCAGCGCTCATGACGTCGATCATAAGGTCATGTCATTCCTGCGTTCCGAAGGTTTCGGCGGAAACCTGCTGCATCGGACCGGTCACGGTATCGGCATTGTCGGGCACGAAGGACCCTGGCTTGCCGAGGGGAGCGACGACACCCTGCAAGAGAACATGGTGATCAGTGTCGAACCGGGCATCTACTGTCGCGGCCAAGGTGGCTACCGCCATTCCGACACCGTTTTGATCACGGCGGACGGCTACCGAAAGCTGACCGACTTCCCATCTGACCTGAAATCCTTGACTCTCGCCTGAGCGGGCCCGTCCCAATCAGCCGGGCGGGAAAGGATGAAACATATAATGCCAGCTTGATGGGGTTGATGACGTTGCCGCAATCACGCGACTGACGCAGCGTGTAGGCGCAAGCTGTCGAGCGAATACGCCGCGAACGGTGCGCATCCGGCGCAGCTGATTCGGGCGGAGCGGGCAGGATCGCGCCAGGAGCGCACTTGGAGCCTAGGTCGCAACGCCGCCGGTCGACTTTCGCCATTTTGGGGAGCGCCAGACTATACGGGAGCCGCAGCGGTAATCGCTTCCCGACCGCCGCGTTTGAGTTGGATCACTCGGTGCAATCAGCCGGCCGGGGATACGGACTCGTGCATAACCATAGCACGATACCATTTCCAGCCACCTAAGCCAAAGAGGTTGCCGTCGACGGATTTCCAGCCGCTGCCAGGCTGTGTGTAACAAAGCGGCGTCCAATACCCGACCGTCGACCCTCTTCCGAGGAAGTGCACGCGCCAGCGGCGAGCGCAGAAATCCGCACAAGCACGGCGTGAACTTCGGCGCGTTTCGCGCCGCCGCTATTTGGCACGCGGCTTGCGGCGGCGTTGGTGCAGCGTTCGACCGGAGCGCCGCGACGGGAGAAGCCCGGGACGGGAGGAAGAGGCCGCCCCAATCCAGCCAGGGAGAGAAACAGTGTTAGCCCCACAAGTCCGCGGCGCGAGTCCCGCGCCTCGCAAGCCCTTTTGTGCCAAGCTTTACGCCCAGGTGCTTGCCGCCATCGCCTTGGGCGTCGCAATTGGCTATTTCTATCCGGGGACCGGCGAGAGCCTGAAGCCGCTGGGTGATGCCTTCATCAAGCTGGTCAAGATGATCATCGCGCCTGTCATCTTCCTGACAATTGCGACCGGCATTGCCGGCATGAATGATCTTCACAAGGTCGGCCGGGTCGCCGGCAAGGCGATGATCTATTTCCTTACCTTCTCGACGCTCGCGCTGATCGTCGGCCTCATCGTCGCCAATGTCGTCCAGCCCGGCGCCGGCCTCAACATCGATCCGGCCTCGCTCGATGTCCAGGCCGTGAGCGCCTATGCCGCAAAGGCCCACGAGCAGTCGGTCACCGACTTCCTGATGGACATCATCCCGTCAACGATTGTCGGTGCCTTCGCGCAAGGCGACATCCTGCAGGTGCTGTTCTTCTCGGTTCTGTTCGGCATCGCGCTGGCGATGGTCGGAGAGACGGGCAAGCCTGTCGTTTCCTTCCT